>MNVR01000035.1 GCA_001873995.1 Candidatus Phelpsiimicrobium noxiivivens | reverse complement strand
CTTGCTGGCTCAACACGGCTGTATCGGCAGTATGAGCAAAAAAGGTGATTGCTGGGATAATGCCGTTGCTGAAAGTTTTTTCCATACGCTTAAGGTCGAGCTTATTCGCAAGGAGACCTTTAGAACCCGCGAAGAAGCAAGGCAGGCTATTTTTGAGTATATTGAAATTTACTATAATCGCAAAAGGGCGCATTCGACGCTCGGTTACTTAAGCCCTTTTGAATACGAAAAGCAAAAATTGTCTTTAAATAATTAGTCCACTAAAAGAGGGAAGAGCACAGTGTTATGAGATAAATGTTATTTTGTTTGTAACTGCATATATGATATTCTATTATCATGTTCTGACACCAAATTTTTGTCTAAAAGATGGAAGGAGGATATAATGGCGAGAGATAGTTATTCATATAATAGGTATCAGAAAGAATTGGCAAAGAAAAAGAAGCAGGAAGAAAAGCTCCAAAGAAAATTGGATAAAAAAAATCTGCAGGCCAAAGAGTCTCCGGAACAGGCTTTAAATAAGGATGAAGCTCATCAATAAAAAAATTGTTTCGGATAAAAAGCGTAATTTGTTCAGCAAGATCCCTAAACACATTAAAAAAGAGTTATTTGAGGTGTTGGTCAAGCGGCCGGGGTTGAGCATTAAGCGGATATTGACGCAAGGTCAGGCCACGGGTTGGCTCAAGCAAGATACGAATGAGTGGGTGGTGTTGCTTGCTGGAAGCGCTAAGCTGTTGTTTGAGGATGGGGCTCGCCAGGTGAGTATGAAGCCAGGGGATCATGTGCAAATACCGGCAAGGTGTAGGCACAGGGTAAGCTGGACTGATCCTAAGCAAAAGTCAGTGTGGCTGGCGGTGCATTATAAAGTTGAAAAATAATACGGTAGAGATGACTATGAGCGAAATAAAAGAAATTACTAAAAAAATAATACAATTCAGGGATGAGCGTGACTGGATGCAATTTCATGATCCAAAAAATATGTCCGTTTCCATAATCCTTGAAGCTTCCGAGCTTCTGGAGCATTTTCAATGGAAGACTGTTGAGGAAGCAGAGGAGTATTCAAAGCAAAATCATTCAGATATTAAAGATGAGATCGCGGATATTTCTTTGTATCTTTTTGAACTCGCGGATAATATGGGCATCGATCTGATCGAAGCTATGGAGTGTAAGCTTAAGAAGAACGCGTTGAAGTATCCCGTTGAAAAGGCTCGCGGCAGACACACAAAGTATGATAAATTATGACGCTCCTTCAGGGATAGATGAAACTCCTAAAAGAAAACGTCGCGTACGCTATAAGGGCACGCATCCTAAGCGTTTTGATGAAAAGTATAAGGAGCTCGATCCTGAAAAATACGCTAATGATATTGAAAAGATCCTAAAGAGCGGGAAAACTCCTGCCGGGATGCATCGGTCGATCTGCGTTAAGGAAATTTTAGAAATTCTTGGCCCTAAGCCCGGCCAGACCGGCTTAGACGCTACCTTGGGGTTCGGCGGCCACGCGCAGGAGCTTCTTTCGCGCGTTATGCCAGGCGGGCGTCTTTTTGGTATTGATGTTGACCCGATCGAATTGACTCGCACCGAGGCGCGCCTGAGGGCCCTGGGTTTTACTGATAGAGAACTTATTCTTCGGCAGATCAATTTTGCCGGGATTCCTAAGATGCTTGCTGATGCGGGCGGCGGGTTTGATTTTATCCTGGCGGACCTGGGCGTTTCATCAATGCAATTAGATGATCCGGCGCGCTGTTTTACTTTTAAATGGGAGGGGCCGCTTGA
Organism: Candidatus Phelpsiimicrobium noxiivivens; assembly: GCA_001873995.1. Lineage (GTDB taxonomy): Bacteria > Omnitrophota > Gorgyraeia > Velamenicoccales > Velamenicoccaceae > Phelpsiimicrobium > Phelpsiimicrobium noxiivivens. The sequence continues at coordinate 90,626 of MNVR01000035.1, read as the reverse complement.
TCTAAGATTTAATCCGCAACGCGGCCAACCTGCCTCGGCCTTGATCAAGTCGCTCTCTGAAAAAGCTTTGGAAGAAATACTTTTTGTTAATTCCGATGAACCCTATTGCGAGGCGATCGCCAGGGCTATCCATAAAAACTGTCAGAAGATATTTACAACTAAGGCGCTTGTTGATACCATAAAAGAAGCGTTAGCTTTTATAGCGCCTGACGACTTTCAGGAGAAAATAACTAAGTCTATTCGCCGGACATTTCAGGCTTTACGCGTTGAGGTTAACGACGAGTTTTCGGCATTGGAGCAGTTTTTAAGAAATTTGCCGATATGCCTTAAACCTAACGGTCGGGTGGCTATTTTAACCTTTCATTCCGGTGAAGACAATAGGGTGGTTAAATTTTCCCAGGAAGGACTAGATGCCGGGGCCTATTCTGATATTTGCCGCGAGCCGATACGGCCTACGCCTAAGAAATGTTTTGATAACCCACGCTCCAAAAGCGCCTTCTTACGTTGGGCTATACGCAAAAAATTGTTTTGAATACTATTTTAGGTATCGTAAAATGGAAATAAAAGTTGTCCGTAGTGTTAGGCGTAAACGCACTGTCAGCGCGCGCGTTGTTAATGATACGCTTTTGGTGCGGGCTCCTATGGCGATCTCAGGAGAACACCTGGAAAAGATCATTGATAGCCTTAAATCAAGATTTGAAAGAAAGAAGATCAAGGAAGAGTTAGATAGAAGGGAAGATCTCTCGCAGATAGCCGCCCGGCTGAATGAGGAATATTTTGGCAATCAGTTAAAGATAAATTCCGTAGAATATGTCTCCAATCAGACAAGCAGGTTAGGTTGCTGCAATTATCGCAGCGCCAATATACGCATATCGCATAGGGTAGGGACAATGCCGGCATGGGTCAGAGACTACGTGTTGATACACGAAATGTCGCATTTGATAGAGCCGAATCACAGCAAGGCTTTTTGGAATATTGTTTCGCGATACAGGTTAGCCGAGAGGGCAAGAGGTTTTATTATGGCAGTTGGCCTTTAAGTTACTCGGGTATAAAGAAATAGAAAACTAGGCCATATGTCCAGAAATTGTGGGATTTCCTGTATGGAACCTCACTCACAAGGTGGGGGTTTTTCTTTAGAGTTAGTATTTATTCAGTGGTATAATTATATGAATTGAAACGAAAGGATTAAGCTATGTTCGAGCTAAAACAGTGGGAAAAAGCTTTGGCAGTGGGGTTGGCAGGATCTATCTGTATGGCCCTGGTTTGCCCAAGGACAGTTTTTGCCCAAGAGAAGAAGCAGAGCTTTGAAGAAAAACATCTGGATAAAGAGGCGATATTTCTTGAATATAGCACGATCATTAAAGTCAATGAAGATTGGTCTTTTAGGAAAGAGGATCATAAGAGGCTGAAGATCCTTAAAGAAGATGCCAAGTTTATGGGAGAGATCCCCATTCCATATGATAAAGAGAATGATAAGTTTGTCGAGATATCCGCTTATACCACAACGCCGGACGGCAAGAGGCACAAGTATACGAAGGCTACTGATATTAGCCTGTATCCGTCTTATCCTGTTTATTCCAATATGATGGTCAAGATGATCACGATGCCGGAGGTCAATGTCGGCTCTATCCTTGAATATAGAGTCGTTATTGAATCAAAAGGAATGCCGATCAAAAATGCCTATTGGAAAGATCTTTACTTCATGCCCAGTACCCCTATAAAATTTATGAAAACAACTGTCATTTTGCCTAAGAAACTGAACATTCAATATAAAGAATTTAATCTTACTCATAAGCCTAAGATAACTCAAGATAGCGCGGCTATCACGTACGCGTGGGAAATATCAGATGTCTATGACGACCGTAAGCCTGAAGAATATTTACGTCCGCCGCAAGCAGGGGATGCGCCTGAGGGGGTGGAGTTTTCGTCTATCAAGAGCTGGAAAGATGTCTCTGACTGGTATTATGCTTTGGCCCAGAAGAACCTAAAGGTCACGCCGGATATAGAGGCGGCTACGCGAAAGATCATTTCCGGGAAAGCCGCGTTAAAGGATAAGGCCAGGGCCATATTGGAGTATGTCCAGGATAATTTCCGGTATGTCTCTATGTCTTTAGGCGAATATTCGCTTGAGCCGCATCCGACAGATGAGGTGTTTAAGAATAAATATGGAGACTGCAAGGACCTTTCGTTGCTATGTGCCGCTATGCTTAAAGCCGCGGGCATTGAAGCAGATGTCGCTTTATTCAGAGATGAGTTTTCTATTGCAGACCCTAAGAATGATCTGCCTATCCCGACATTATTTGACCATGTGATAGTCCTTGTTAAGGATGAAAAAGGAAAAAACTTTTACGCGGATCCTCAGCTTAAGGGATATGATATCGGAGAATATCCGCTTTATTATCAGAACGCCTATACTTTTGTAATTACGCAAGACGGCGGCAAGTTCGGCAGGCTGCCGATATTTGCCGAAGAGAGGTCTTACATCAAACAGGATATTAAGACAGTTATTAACTCGGATGGTTCAGCTCTGAATGAAACAACCTCTCTCTGGCCTTTAGATACTTCTATTGAGACAAGGGAACAAATGAAGAGCCTTGATAATACCGAAAAAGAAGATCTTTACCAGCGTTTGAACGCGATGTTATCTGATGGCGGAGAGGTCTTAGAGCGCCGATGGGATAATTTTGACAGCAGGTACGGACGCGTGAAAAGCTATATTAAAGTAAGGCAGAGGGACGCGTATATTGTCAGCGATGGCATGATAGTCCTTGATATTTCAGGCTATCGAAGAGAGATCGAGTTTACTAAAGAGAAGAGAGAGAACTCTATGTTCTTTCCAAGCGATACTTGTGATGAAACAATAACGACATATCATGTCCCAAAGGGTTTTGGGGTCCTTTCAATACCTGAGGATTTCAAGAAAGATATAGGTTTCTTCAGTGTTATAAGAGAATACAAACAAGATAAAGATAAGATAACGATCCGCGAAGTCGCTAAGCAGAAGCGCCTTGAGATACCTAAAGAAGATTATCCTAAGGTGAAAGAGTTTTTTGATAAATTGCCCAGGTCAACGCAGCAGCGCATCGTATTGAAAAAAGCGAAGTCCTGGCAGCAGAAATTAAAAGAGGCCTGGTTGGATATAAGGCGTAGATGGTAAATAATATATTAGAAAGATCCGCTAAGGATGTCAGCAGCGTGGGTAGTTTTGGCTGCCGCGATAGTTGAGTTTATCAGGTGTAGATATAGGAGTAAAGCAGTTTTAAGAAAGCAGGTTTGAAATATGTTTGAACAAAAACATCAAAAAATAGCTCCGGTCCATGTTTTTGTAAGAAGGGTAGCTATATATGTTGGTATGGCCATTGTGTTGATCTTGGCCGCTTTGTTCATCGGGGTTGTAGGTTATCATTGGATAGCGGGTTTAGATTGGGTTGACGCGCTTCTGAACGCGTCTATGATCTTGGGCGGCATGGACCCGGTGAATATTCTTGTCAGTCCGGTCGCAAAGGTCTTCGCGTCGTTCTATGCTCTTTTTAGCGGGCTTGTGTTTATCGCAGTTATGGGTATAGTTTTGGCGCCCATAGCGCACAGGATGCTTCATAAATTTCATGTTGATGGAAAAGATATAGATAAGTAATGTTGGCTGCTGAAGGTCAATTAATATGGTTAAGACAAAAATAATCTGTACTATAGGGCCTGCTAGCGGCAATTATTCTATCTTGAGAAAGATGATGCTCGCGGGTATGGATGTAGCCCGCCTTAATTTTTCTCACGGAAACCACGCTACGCACGCGAAAAATATTCGCTTAATAAGGGTCTTGAATAAAAAATATTCAAGGCATCTAATGATATTAGGCGATTTAGAGGGTTATAGGATAAGAATAGGAAAACTCAAACAAGAGATCTCTTTGAAAAAAAGGCAGATACTTTTCTTGAGTAATGAAGCAGTCCTCCGTGACAAAAACTTGATACCTTTTGATTACGATGGGCCTTTAAGCGATATAAAAAATGGTTCGCTGATATACATTGATGACGGCAATATCGCGCTTAAAGTCAGATCAGGTAATAAACGCTGCCTTCAGACGGAAGTCATCGTTCCTGGAGCCTTAAAGGAATATAAGGGCATAAATATACCCGATGCTCATCTTAGGTTCAGCGGTTTGACTGATAAGGATAAAAAAGATATAGAGTTCAGCTTAAAAAATAAAGTAGACTATATCGCTCAGTCATTTGTGAGGGACAAGAAAGATATTCTAAGTTTCAGGGATTCAGTTAAAGATAGGCGCCCCGATTGTAAAATAATCGCTAAAATTGAAAATAGGGATGGCATAAGAAATATTGATGAGATTATCGCTGTTTCTGACGGTATCATGATAGCGCGCGGGGATATGGGGGTCTCGATACCTATTTATGAAATAGCCGTAGTCCAGAAGATGATCATTAAAAAATGCAACCGCGTAAAAAAAATCGTGATCACCGCGACCCAAATGCTTGAGAGTATGACTGAGCGCTTAAGGCCGACGCGCGCCGAAGTTACTGACGTTGCTAACGCTCTTCTTGACGGCTCTGATCACCTCATGCTTTCCGCGGAAACAGCAGTTGGAAAACACCCTGTTGAAACGGTAGATATGATGAACCAGATCATTAAATTCACTGAAACTCACGTTTGAGATCAGAACCCCTTGTAATCGTCAGGTAAGTATTATATACTTTGCTTGGGAGGACAGGCGAAGGAGCAGATCGGAAGTTGAACGTAACAGCCTGTTTGGTCCTCCCGCGGTTTTTGTTTCAGTAATAGCCAAGGCGATTGGTGCCTTGGCTTTTTGTTTTATGAGGGGTATAATGAAGATAAGAAAAGGAGGTTTTTCATGCCAAAAGTTAAAAAGCAAACAAAAGAAAAATGTCCTACGTGCCATAAGTTAGCGCCAGACAATGGGCATCTCTGCGTGCCGCGGCAGCTCTCGCATAAAAAATGCGATTGGTGCGGCGCGTTTATTCCAAATGCCAGGCATTTATGCGCGGATAAGCTTAAAGATATAATTTATATTTGCAATAGTTGCGGCCGAACCGCTGTTAAATCTGAATATCTCTGCCATCCTGAAAAAGTGCGTTAAAAAAGGGGTATATTTTTGCAGAATGGGCGCTAATTTATATACTTTGACAGCGTCAGATGATGGGGATAATATAAAAATAAGATGGAAAGCATAATTTCAAATAGCCATTTTAAACATAAACACATGTGTCTGTTCTACGGTTCAAGCAAAGACCTGTTTGAATTAGTAGCGCCGTATTTCAGGGAAGGGCTTGGGCGTAATAAGTTTTGCGTTTGGGCTGTTCCTGGATCTCTCGCGTTGGAGGAAGCGCGGCAGGCCTTAAGTGAAAATATTGATGGGCTAAAAGAATATATGGATAAAGGCCAGCTGAGATTGTTTGAAGCTAAGTCCATATATAGCAGGTCAGGTAAGTTCATTAGATCTGATACCCTGGAGAGCTTTGGTAAATTATTAGAGGAGGCCTTAAACCTGGGGTTTGACGGTATGCGCGTAAGCGGAGATCTTTCTTACCTGAAGAAGAAAAGGATGAGATGCTCCTTTATGAAAATGAAGCAGACGCCGTTATCCGCGGGTCAAGAGTTGAGGCCTTATGCACTTATCCATTAGATAAAACAAGCTTAGCCGATATGTTCATACTCAGCACATGCCACGGGTCTACTTTAAGGAATAAAAATAGCAAATTGGAGATATTAATAGGATAGTTTAAGCTATCTTTTTTATGTAGGCTACGATCTCTTTTGTCGTATCATTCGGAGTAGACGCCCCTGCAGTTATGCCCACCGATCGGACTTCCTTAAACCACCTGGGTTTTATGTCTTTTTTTGATCTGACCCAGTAGCTTCTTGCATTGAGCGATCTTGAGATCTCATATAACCTTTGAGTATTGGCGCTGGCCTTAGAGCCTATAATGATCATCGCGTCATTTTCCAACGGCATATTTTGCATCTCTTGTTGTTTTGTCCTTGTAGGTTGGCAGATGGTATTAAAGAATTTTAGATCCCTGATATGATGTCTTAATAGTTCTGCGATCTTTAGCACCTTGACGATGTTCTGAGTTGATTGCGCCACGATCGCGGCCTTTTTTATTTTTTTTATCTTTTCCAAAGGCACATCTTCCGGTCCGGAGATCACTATCGCTTTTATTTTTAGCTGGCCTATGATGCCGCGCACTTCATCGTGTTTTTTATCTCCGATGACTATTATTGCTCTGCCTTCGGACTCCGCTTGCCGCGCCAGCCTGTGGATCTCTTTGACCATAGGGCAAGTAGCGTCTACGATCCTGTATCCTAGTTTTCTGGCTTTATTTATAGTGCGTAGGCTTGCGCCATGAGCGCGTATCAAGAGTATTTTGTTCTTTCCGTTGTTAAGTTTTTCGGTCTTTTTTAATCCTGCATTTTTTAGTTTTTTTGCCACTTTTTCGTTGTGAACTATATTGCCTAGCATATAAACGTTCTTATTGCTTAAAAGCGTCCTATAAGCTATATCAATCGCCCTTTTTACGCCAAAGCAGAAACCCGCCGACCTGGCTAGATTTATTTTCATGAGATCATTCTAATAAGATTTAATTTTCTCCGCAATATATATTTTTAGCTTGGCTATTTTGTTTTTTTGAAGGTATAATATAAAACATGAAAATGTTCGTAGGTAATCTGTCGTTTGACGCCAAAGAGGCGGATATCAAAACCTTATTTGAAGGTTTTGGTAGCGTATCCTCTGTTGTTATCGTCATGGAGAAGAAAGAGGCAAAGTCCAGGGGGTTCGGATTTGTGGAGATGCCCGATGGCCAACAGGCAGGCGCTGCTATAGCCGCTTTGAACGATAAGGAATTCATGGGCCGGCCTCTTAATGTGAGCCAGGCGCGTGTTAAAACGGAAGAGAAAAAGCCAGACCCGATAACAACCTGGCATGATCCGTCTTATGAGAAGAAAAAAGAATATGAAGGCAATAGGCCCGCGCGCGGCACATGGCCTGGCAGATTTCCGTCGCGGGAGCGAAAAAAAGAAGGTGGAGCTAAACCTTGGCATAAACGCGAGGGTGAGGTTAGGCCCTGGAAGAAAACTGAAGGTGAGGCTAAACCCTGGAAGAAACGTGAAGGCGAATTCAGGCCCTGGAAGACAGCTGAAGGAAAGGCTAATCCCTGGAAGAGGCTCGAAGCAGGGCCTAGTCACTGGAAGAAAACAGAAGGAGCGCCAAGGCCGTGTAAAAAAACTGGCACAACATCATCCGGATATTGGAAAAGAGCTGAAGGCGCGCCCGGGGCCTGGAAAAAGACTCAGGGAGTATCAAGGCCTTGGAAGAAAACCGGAGCAGCATTTGGGGCTCGGCAGAAAGGCGACGGGCCAGCCAGGCCATGGAAAACAGCCGGAGGCGCGCCTCAGCCTTGGAAGAAATTCGGCGCGGGCAGCCGGACTAAACGCAATCCATTCACAAGATAATGTTTTCATTTATTGATATACCCGCGAGGATCGTGACTTTACTTGAGCTGAATATTACCCCGGCGCAGGTGGCAAGGGGTGTATGCTTAGGGCTGTTTTTAGGTTTTATACCTTTAAACGGGCCAATGGCTTTGTTACTTTTTATATTCTTTTTCTTATTTAACATAAATAGATCGTCCACGGCAGTTACGCTGCCTTTATTCAAATTGTTATATGTGCTAGGCGCAAGTAATCTTGCAGACCGTAATAGGAGGATATCTTCTGGTAGACGCGTCTTTTCTTACCGGCTTCTGGAGTTTTGTCACGGGGCTGCCTATCGTAGCGCTTCTTGACTTAAACAATACCCTTATCGCGGGTGGCTTAGCGCTTTCTTTCATACTTCTCTCACCCGTTTATTTTCTTGCTAATTTCATATATGTCAGATCTATTGAGCACAACATACGCAAAATACAGAACTCGCGTTTTGCCTTACGTTTAAAAAAATTTAAAGCAGTAAACACAGTCATTAAAAAAATGGATGTTATAAGGAGCAAGACAGAGTGAAGAAGGATCTGAATATAAAAAATCTTATTATTTTGGTAGTCGGCCTTGCGGCATTTCATTTTGTCGTCGGTTTGGCCATAAGCCCTGCCCTGAGTACTTTTATTATTGATAAGATAAATAAGGAAGCAAATACAAAAATATATATCGGGCGGATAAATGTCTGGCCTTTGGCCTTGTCTTTAGGCATAAAAGATCTGAAGATCTTTGATCCGGATAAAGAAGACACGCGGATCATAGGTGTAAAGGACGCGTCTGTTCGTTTAAGCGCTTTAGGCCTCTTATCCAAGCGATTTGTAATATCTTCCGTAGCCTTAAATAGCGTCCAGGTAGATCTTGAGGGTTCTCCAGACGGAACATTCAATATCCAGAAATCCGCGCGGCAAAAGGATGGCGTTAAAGCTAAACCGGGGCTTTTTGATATGGTTAAAGGTAAACAGGATTGGTTTTCTAAGGCCTATAGCCTTTTGAAAAAGAAAGGAAAAGCGCCGCAGGCGCTGGCCCATGCCCAGGAGGCGAAGAAAGCCGCAAAAGGCGTATCTAGAGAAATATCCAGCTTGCCGAAAGGCAGAAGGGCGCACTTTAAAACAGCCGCAGGCAGATATGTCCTGCAAGCTGGCAGCGTTGTCCTAAGTGACTTATCCATAAAACTTAGATCACAGGATGGCAGGGAAATTGATATAGATAAGGCTACGGCTTCTATAGGCAGCCTTGGTATTGATCCCGAGCTTGGTTTACAGTTAGCTAAGTTTTATTTAGCCGGCGCGATAATGACGAAAGGGGCGGCTGGCGGACGCCTTGAATTTCGCTATAATAGGGCTGTCGCTGGGAAAGATGATAAGGCTGTATTTGATATCAAACTTAAAGATGTAGATCTTGACGCTGCGCGTTTTATATATGAGGATTCGCTTCCCGTTGAAGTCATCAGGGGTATGCTTGATCTTGATTCTAAGACGAATATCGTGAACGGTTCAATTGATTCCCGCAACTCTCTTTCTTTAAGCGGCCACGAATTAAAGGCAAAGGGGATGGCGCTTCTGCCAGGCGGCTTTATGCCAGCTCCAATGATCTGCGAGAACCTCAATAAGATAGATCCCGTAAAACTAAATTTCGCTATTACAGGGACAGTTGATAAGCCGGAGTTCAGCGGTTTTCTGAGATCTCTGGCAGGCCTGATCAAGCCAAGTTCTCAGGATGTCACAAAAACAGTCGGTTCCCTACAATCCCTTTTTGGAAAATAAGAATATCGTGCTCAGATATCGTAATATCAGTATTGTTTTTTTATTATTTTTTTTGATATCCGGAGGTGTTGTGAAAGGGTCTCCTAAGGAAATTGAAAAGATAAAGATCTTTGACGCGGCTTTAGGCGAAATCCTGGATGTTGATAAGGTTCACAAGACAGATGCCGAGTGGCAAAAGATACTTACGCCTGAGCAGTATCGTATTACAAGATTAAAGGGGACTGAGATCCCTTCAAGCGGCCATTGTCAGCTTCCTCAAAAAGGTGAAGACGGAGTTTATCAGTGTGTTGATTGCGGCACGGATCTTTTTAAGGTTGGCACAAAGTTTGGATCAGGCACCGGCTGGCCAAGTTTTTGGGAGCCTGTTTCTGATCTAAACGTCAAACTGCGCGCGGACGAAAGCCTGGGAATGTCAAGAGTAGAGGCGCTCTGCGCGCGCTGCGGCGCGCATCTGGGGCATGTGTTTGACGACGGACCGCTTCCTACTGGTAAAAGGTATTGCATCAACGCGGCAGCGCTTGCGTTTGTAAAAATAGGAAAGCCTAAAAAACAAAAATTGGAAAAAGCCACTTTTGCCGCGGGTTGTTTTTGGGGTGTTGAGTCGGCATTTTCGCAAGTCAAAGGCGTTGTCAGGACAACGGCAGGTTATACAGGCGGCCAATTCAAAGATCCCACCTATAAAGATGTTTGTACTAATAAGACTGGCCATGCAGAGGCCGTGGAATTAGAGTTTGACCCGGGCATTGTCACTTACGAAAAGTTGCTAGATGTATTTTGGGATATGCATGACCCTACAACACTAAACAGGCAGGGTCCTGACGTGGGTAGTCAGTATCGCTCAGCTATTTTTTATCATTCTCCCGAGCAGGAGAATATGGCTCTTGCGTCCAAGAAGAGGCTCCAGGGATCAGGCAAATTTGAAAAATCCATTGTGACAGAGGTCACAGCAGCCAAAGACTTTTATAAAGCAGAAGAATATTACCAGCGCTATTTTGAAAAAAAGGGCATAAAACCAACCTGTCATATTAGGTAGCACTATGAAAAAAATAATAAAAAAGACATTAATTCTTATTATAGTTTGGGCGCTTATTATCGGTTGCGGTTTTTTGGCATTTCAAAGTCTTTTTAAATATCTAGGAGAGAACAGGGTCTTAAAACAGGTGATCGCGAGATTACAGGCTGATTCACGCATATCCGAGGTGCTGGTAACTAATGTGCATTTTGATGAAAATACAGGTAAAGAGTGGACCACTATTAAATTCTTAGAATATGGCACAGATGGTTCTCAGATGCCGCCTAAGTATTTTACATTTTCAGGCAATATCATTCAGTTCCAATCCTTAGTGATCCGGTTTGATAATTCCTATATTATACGCAATGATCCCTTAAGAGGTAAAAGCATATATCTCTTTTGGAAGGTTTTTATGCTTGACGGCGCTAACACCCAGGAATTTGAGATAGCAAAAGCCGACAGGATACCGGAGGGCTATAAAATAGGAAACCTTAGCCATCCCTTTGAAGAAAAGCTATGGAAAAAATTTTGGGAATACGCCCTAAATTCAACTGAGGCAAAAAAGATGGGCATAAAGAACGCGCAAATAGAGGCCCCGGGCACCATGTTTGTGCCGGGTACTCTGTATACGATAAAAATAGAGCACGACGGCGGAATGAGGATAGATACGCGTTCTCTTCCGGCTATACTCAGGGGCGAACGGATACCATAAGGAATAAAAACCTACAATATGCAAAGTTAAGGGGGTAAGTATGGAGCGCAATGGAGTAGCCACATTTAAAGGAACGTCTTTGACTTTGTTGGGCGAAGAGGCTGTTGTCGGAAAAAAGGCCGGGAATTTTAAAGTATTGGACAAGGATATGTCTGAAAAAACGCTTGATTCTTTTAAGGGTAAGATAAAACTTATCGCGGCTGTCCCTTCTTTAGACACGCCTGTCTGTGATACGGAAATAAAAAGATTTAATGACGAAGCCGCGAGTATTTCTAAAGATGTGGCCGTCATATTTATCAGTATGGACCTGCCTTTTGCTTTGAGGCGGTTTTGCCAGGAATTTAATATTAAGAAAGTCCAGGCTTTATCAGACCATCGTGAAGCGGATTTTGGGACAAATTACGGGGTTTTGATAAAGGGCTTACGTTTATTGGCCCGCGCTATATTTATCGTTGATAAAAATGATACTATCAGGTACGTTGAATACGTAAAAGAGCTTGGCAATCCTCCGGATTATGACGCGGCGTTAAAGGCGCTCAAAAGCCTTATTTCCTGATCATAGAGTGCGCCAGGTCCCTGAGCTTGGCAAAGTCTTGCGGAAGGTAATTCGTTGTTTCTATAGCGGGCAGTATCTTCAGTTTGGCAGTAGTTTTGGTCGCGAATATCCAGCTCCCCTTAGGGATGGCTGTGCCGGTACCTTCAAATACTATTGGTAATATCGGCACGCGCTCTTTTATGGCAAGTTTGAAAGCCCCATTACGAAAATCACCGATCTTATTTGTTTGGCTGCGTGTTCCCTCGGGAAAAAAGAGTACTGACATGCCGCCCCTTAACCATTCAGCAGCCTCTCGGTAGACTTTCTTTATGCTGCCGAAATTGCCTCTTTCCAGTTTTATATGCCTTGCCAGCGACATTGACCATCCGATGAAAGGCACTTTAAATAAGCTTTTTTTGGCGACCCACTTGAACTGCATTTTTGTCTGATATATGAGCACGATATCAGCCAGGCTTTGGTGATTGGCTATTATTATATATGTGCGCTTCTTGTCAATATTTTCTGAGCCGGCTATATGCACGTTCCAATAAGGGTTGAGCCCTATTATAGCGTCCGACCACCAGAAGCACTGTTTATGCGCGAGGCAGCGTTTTTTATCAAAAGGATAAAAAATGACTGAGCATAATAGCATCACCAAGTACAGTATGATGGTGAGCACCGAAATGCCGAACCATATGAGCGCTGATAAAATAATTTTCATCTAAGCACTATAATAAGTTATAATAGGGGCACTGTCTATGAATAAAAATCAGTGGTTGAAAACTGTTAATTCCGTGATGTTCGTGTCTCTCTTGCTACAGGTTTTCACGAGTCTGTGGCTATTGTTGCATTTTACGCGGACTGCCCTTACAATACATAAATACAACGGGTTATTTTTTATTATTCTCGTGATCACGCATATCATTTTGAATTGGCCCTGGATAAGATCAGCGTTGTTCAAGCGGTAGAATACCGCGGCCGCGCCTGCCATGCATCAATCACTTTATATCCATATCCCATTTTGCATATCCAAATGTTTTTATTGTTCGTTTGTTTCATTTGAAAATAAGGATGAACTGATCGCGCCATATCTGGAGGCGCTTAAAAAAGAGGCTGCTCTTTATAAGGGCCAAAAGGTGAGCACCGTATACATAGGCGGTGGCACGCCTACGCATCTGAACGCGGCCTGTCTTGAGGCGCTTTTTTCAATTATCAATAATGGCTTTGTCTTAGATAAAAATAGTGAAGTTACGATAGAGGCGAACCCAACGGGCCTTGATCTAAAAAAGATAAAAGTTTTAACTGATGGAGGCGTGAACAGGGTTAGCCTCGGTGTCCAGTCTTTCGGTGATAAAAATCTTAAATGGCTGGGCAGGCATCACAGCCCTGCCTGCGCTATTTCAATTTTTAAGGCACTGCGCGAGGCGGGGTTAAAGAATTTAAACCTTGACCTTATTTATTCCTTGCCTGGGCAGAGTGAAAAAGATATAAAAAAGGACGTCTCAGAGTTGGTTTTTTTAGGCAGCGAGCATGTGTCACTTTACGCCCTGGCCATTTCCGATGGTTCTAAGTTAGCCGTGAGAAAAGTAAAGCCGTCATTGCCGGATAGGCAAGCCCGGCATTATCTTTTGGTAACCGAATTGTTAAAGAAAGCGGGATTCCTGCATTATGAAGTCAGCAATTTCGCCAAATATGGTTTTGAGTGCGGGCATAACGTGAATTACTGGCGCGGAGGCGATTATATAGGGTTAGGCGCGGCAGCTCATTCTAATTTAGGCGGCCGTCGTTTTTGGAATATCGCGGATCCTGAAACCTATATAAGCGCTTTTAAGACAAAAGATAACGCTATATCCTGCGAGGAGAAATTGGGTGATGATAAGCGTTTTATGGAGGCATTTTTGATAGGCTTGCGTTTGACAGAAGGTGTGGATATCTGTGAGCTGGGGTCCAGATTTAACACGGCGCTTACTCCTGAAAAAGAAGGGCAGGTCAATGGCTTCGTGCGAGAGGGATTATTAGCCAGGTGTCAAAACAGGATAAGGGCGACCATGAGCGGGATGGTCGTTTTAGATGAGATATGCTCGCGTTTGATATAGGGGGTTTTAGGCTTGCGCTGTGGCGGGATTCCATATATAATCATATATAATCATGGATATTTTTAAGAAAATATTTACTTTATTTATTTTGCTTGTGTGCCTTGTTGGCTGCGCGTCTACATGTACCCTGATGAAGTCAGAGTATTATGATATTACGGGTTCGGTCCTGGTGCCTAAGGAACCCGGGCAGGAGATATTGATGTTTTCAGAAGGCGACGCGCCTAAGAAGCCTTATAAGGAGATTGGTAAGGTAAATGTCATGGCTAAGTGGGGCACGGCAAAAGAGGCCATGATACAGGAGATGAAAAAGAGGGCCGGGCAGGCTGGAGCTGACGCTTTAATGGACGTGCAATACGGCGAAGATAAGGCCAATGATATCATATTTTGTGGCAGGCTTCTCTCAACAAAGAGGAATCAGGCCGCTTCAGGCAGAGCGGTAATATTTATTAATAATAAATAATTTTTTGTCATGATAGTATTCTATCTGAGGATACTTGCTGTTTTATTTTTAAGCCGCGGCCTGGCGTTGGCCGCTGATGATGCCGAGAATGTTGTTATTATAACGCCTTGGCATTTTTATATCGTGGCTATTGCTATTGGTATATTGGTATCTATTTTATTAAGCCGTATGGCGCGTAGCAGCAAGGTAAAGATAGCTGCGCCTGAGATCCGTGAAAAGATATATGACAGGGAATTTGAAAACTCGCTTGAAGCTCAGTTAACCGGCGTAGTAGCTTCCAGGGAAAATCGTTCGCAGATAGCGCGCTCTATTTCAGGTGTGGTCGCTGAAAAGATGAGCCGTAAGATCTCAGAAGTCCGTTCAGAGGCCGCTAGTAAGTTTGAGGCGGCAATTAAAGAGAGAGATAAAGAACAGGAGATATTGCATTTAAAATATAAAAACGTTGTAGCCGAGAAGAATCAGACTGAGGCTATTGTTCAGAGCCTTGCTGAAGGCCTGGCCGTTGTTAACTCCAAGGGTGAAGTCGTGATGATGAACCCTGCGGCAGAGAAGATATTGGGAGTCTCCAGAGAACAGAAGGTCGGCAAGCCTCTGACGCAAAATTTAAAAGGTGAAGAAGTCGTCTCGCTGGTCAGCGACGCCTCCGGAGAGAAGACGGTGGAGCTTAATGCCACCCAGATGGAGACGAAAAAGATAATCCGTTCTTCCAGCGCGCTTGTTGAGAACGAGAACGGCCAGACCGTGGGCATGGTATCGGTTTTGACCGATATCACCAAACAGAAAGAATTGGATCGGCTTAAGTCTCAGTTCGTCTCTACCGTATCCCACGAACTGCGCACCCCTATTGTGGCTACGCAGAAGGCATTGGCGGTCATGATGGATAAGGCCGCGGGCCCGCTTACGGATGACCAGGCAAGATTTTTAGACATAGCAAATCGTAATTTAGGGCGCCTGAGCGCGCTTATAAATGATATACTTGATTTTTCAAAGCTTGAGGCAGGTAAGATGAAGATAGAACTTGTTGAAGCATCTATTGGCCAAGTGGTTGAGGATGCCTGCGAGGGCTTGGTCAGCTGGGCTAATTCAAAAGATATACGGATCATAAAGAACGTCCAGGATAATATCCCTCAGGTTAAGGCAGACCCTAACAGGATCATACAGATCTTAAATAATCTGATAGGCAATGCCCTTAAATTCACTCCTAAAGGCGGCAGTGTTACCGTGGATGTGGCAAGCTTAGATGGCGGCGTTCGCGTGAGTGTCCAGGATACGGGCGCGGGTATTCCTAAAGAAGATTTAAGCAGGGTCTTTGAAAAATTTTTGCAATTGGGTGAGAGAAGGCAGACAGACATCAGTGGCACTGGGTTAGGACTGTCTATCGCCAAAGAGATCGTAGAACTTCATGGTGGAAAGATATGGGCTGAGAGCGAAAAAGGCCAGGGGGCTAAATTTATTTTTACATTGCCAAAAAAGGATTGATGAATGACTGATAAATCGATAAGTATTCTATTAGTGGACGACGAAACAGATTTTTCAGAACCGATAGCCTTTTGGCTTAAATCCAGGGGCTATGATGTTAAAACCCTGCAGAACGGTAAAGAGGCCGTAAACCAGGTAACAGAGAATCCGCCTGACATTATGTTCATGGATATCAATATGCCTGTGATGGACGGTTTAGAGGCCCTAAAACAGATCAGGTCTTTTAATAAAGACCTGCCTATTATTATGGTTACGGCGGCTTTTAGTTCCGAAGATAAGATCGTTAAAGCTAAAGAGCTTGGGATCTCCGGATTTTTTGCCAAGAGCTATACGTTTGATCAGCTCATACAGATGATCCAGATGACGCTTCGTACCCACAAAAGGCTGCAGCCTTCCGCGGGAGATGAGGCGCCTGCTCATGGGTAATATCTCTGAATTAAAAAAAATATATAAGCTCCGCAGGCGCGCCATTGGCCTTCGCCTTTCTGAATTTGATAAGTTGAGAGATTCCGGGCATGAGCGTTTTTTTGAAGAACTTTGTTTTTGCCTATTAACCCCGCAATCAAAGGCGCAGAGCTGCGGGCAGATCATTTCGGATCTAAAGAAGAATGGGCTTTTATACAAAGGCTCAAGGAAACAGCTGGAGCCTTTTTTGAAAAGGACCCGTTTTTATAGGAATAAGGCGCGATATCTTATGTTTGCGCGCAGGGTATTTTCAAAAGAAGAGATTGCGCGGTTTAAGAAAAGTTTAGCGCAAGATGGGCCCTTAGCCGCGCGGCAGTGGCTCATTGAGAATATAAAAGGTTTAGGGCACAAAGAGTCCAGTCATTTTTTGAGGAATATTGGTTACGGCCAAGACCTCGCTATTTTAGATGTGCATGTTTTGCGTTCTCTTAAAAGATTAGGAGTGATAGACGAATTGCCTAAGAGCTTAAGCCCTAAGAAATATCTTCAGATAGAAGAAAAAGTGAGGCAATTAGCCTCAAAACTTAAGATCCCGGCGTCGCATCTGGACCTTTTGTTCTGGAGCATCGGGACCGGCAAGATTTACAAATGATGCCTGGCATAGATATAATTTTAAACCTTTTAAAGAATAAGTATCCTGATCCGGTGATATCGCTGAAAGCAAAGAATTCTTTGGAATTACTTGTGGCTACTATACTTTCAGCGCAGTGCACGGATACGCGCGTTAATATCGTGACTAATACGCTTTTTAAGAAATATAGAAAAGCTAAAGATTACGCGAGGGCTGATCTTAAATCCCTTGAACAGGATATCCGCTCAACCGGTTTTTATCATAACAAAGCTAAGAATATAGCAGGCGCCGCGGATAAGATCTCAAAAGATTTCAGGGGCAGGGTGCCTGAGACCATGGATGACCTGCTTGAGCTGCCTGGTGTGGCGCGCAAGACCGCTAATGTCGTTTTGTACAATGCCTATAATAAGAATGAAGGCATAGCGGTGGATACGCATGTGGCCAGAGTTTCTCAGAGGCTTGGGCTTACAAAAAACAGTGTGCCTGAAAAGATAGAGCAGGATCTGATGAGTCAATTGGATAAGAAAGAGTGGGGGGCATTCAGCCTGCGCCTTATAGCACACGGCCGAGATGTTTGCCACGCCCAAAAACCAAAGTGCTCCGAGTGTTTTTTAAAGGGTTTTTGTTCCTATTATGGATAGAAAGTCAAAAAAAATAGTAGAGAAAGTCACCCTGAAAGAAAGAGACAGCCTGCTTGTAGGTTTTCTGCCTTTTTTAGCTAAAGGAAAATTTGTCAATGTAGCCACTTGCAGCGATGAGCGCATGCCTAACGTAGCGCCCAAACTTATCGCTAAGACCGAAAAGAACATTATTTATCTTATTGACTATGTGATAGGTAAGACTTATTCCAATTTAAAAGAGAATCCTCGGGTGTCTTTGTCTTTTATAAATGACCGCACATTGACTGGGTATCAGATGAACGGTTCGGTGGATATCCTGGAATTCGGAGAGGAATTTGAAAAGTTCATTGAAGAGTTCCAGAAGATAAAAACCGATTTTACGGTTGAGCGCATACTTTTGAATGTTCGCACGGGCGAAAAGGCGATACCTCTGGATCTTTCTTTGCCGGATCAATTTGCTATTTTGAAAGTCAAGGTCATAGAGATAGTGGAGATAGGTTCCAGCGGCAGTTTAAAGTCAAGGCTGGCTATTTAGGTATTTTTTAACTTAAACTTTAGCGGGGTAATTATTAAAATATTATTAGACAAGGAGATCAGGTTGTATAAGGAACTAATTGACAGCGCCAATGTTATCATCCACGCGTTTGACGCGAAAGGCGATATCCTGATATGGAACAGGGCGGCTGAAGAGGTGACGGGGTATACTAAGAAGGAGGCCCTCGGCAGCAGCAAGGTATTCAGCCTTCTTTATCCCGACGCTGAATATAGAAAAGAGGTTTTAAAAAGCGTGGGCACGGCTTTCAAGGATAATTACAAGAATGTAGAGTTCATACTTACCACCAAGTATGGTGATAAGAAATGTATCTCCTGGTCTGCCATTCGCGTCAAAGATAAGAAAGGCAGCGTAGTGGGTAGTTTCGCGGTAGGTATTGACGTTACCATAAAGAATATTGTCAAGCAAAGGGAGCGTGAGTCTTTTCGCGCTCTTTTAAAATCAGTGCGTTTCCATGAGGACGACAGAGAACACTACGAAAAGCTGATAGAGGATCTTAAAGCAGAAGTTAACGCCTTGTGCAAAGAGTTGGCAAGGCCGCAGAAGTATTAGTTTATAATTAATAGTATATAGCTGATAGTTTATGGTTAAACCATTATTACGAGCTATTTTAAAATATCAGCTCGTTTTATTTTTTTTATTTTTGGCAGGTGGAGGCGCGATAAAGGCGCAGGAGCAGGAGCGCGCGCCCGAGATAAGAGGTTCGGCCTGGTTTAACGCTGGGGCTTACAAAAAGATAAACAACAAGGCCCTGCTTGGCAAAGTCGTCTTGATATTTTTCTGGACATCTAACGATACCAACTGTGATTCTGCCGCGCGCACCTTGAACGAGTGGTACTCGCGTTATAAAAGCAAAGGTTTTGAGATCATAGGCGTTAATTCTCCAGAATGGCAATTTGACTCTTCCGCAAGCGCAATTTTCTCCAAGATAGACATTTTGAATATTAAGTTCCCTGTTGTCATTGATGAAGATTCATACATGCGGACCGCTTACGCGCAACAGATGTGGCCTTCTTTTTGTCTTATTGACAGAGATGGTTACATCAGGGCGCGATATAAAGGTTTCTACACCTACCGGGAGATTGAAAAGATGTTAAAGGCTTTACTTGAAGAGAGGGCTGCCCAGGTGCGTTTGAGGAGGGATTCAAAGATATGAATCCCGTTGGACCTTGCGCTGGGCGTTTTTATAAAGTGAGAGCGTATGTTAGTGTGAACGAAACTTTTTTTGGTGACGAGCCGTATGGGCGGGAGGCCTAACTGGATGAAAAAAAATGGTGCCAGTCGTAAAAGAGAAGTCCGGATAAAGTTTTTAGGCGGGGTCAGGACCGTGACAGGGTCCAGCCATCTTTTGACTACTCCGAAATCGCAAGTCTTAATAGATGCCGGCCTGTTTTATGGCCACCGTGGAGAGTTTTACCAGATAAATACCTCGTTTTCTTATCATCTTCCGCGCATAGGCGCGCTTGTCCTATCTCACGCGCACATTGACCACTGTGGAAATATTCCTACGTTATTGAAGCACGGCCTGCGGTGTAAGATATACACTACATCAGCTACTCGGGACCTATGTAATCTGATGCTGGCTGATTCCGGCCGCGTCCAGGAAGAAGATTTCAGGTATTTAAGAAAGCTCACTCCACGGTCCGCGGGACGCAGGAACAGGAGGCATGAACCTCAGAGGCCCGGAGCCCAAGGGCCTCTTTATACTGAACGTGAGGCTATGCGCTCCATTTCAAAATTTCGGCCCTTGAATTACGGGCAGAGGTTTAAGATAACGCATGATACAACGGTAACTTTTTATAACGCTGGCCATATTTTGGGCGCCAGCGTCATATCTTTAGATATAAGGATGGAGCGTAAGATATTGCGCATCGGTTACGCGGTGGACTTAGGCAGGGAAGACCTGCCTATGCTTAACAATCCCACGATATTAAAAGACCTGGATTATTTGATATTGGAGTCTACGTATGGAGGCAGGGCCCATTCGCCAATCTCAGAGGCAAAGGGGAAATTGCGTGAAGCCATAAACCGGACCGTCGCCCGGAAAGGAAAGATCATAATACCGTCTTTCGCCCTGGAGAGGACGCAGGAGGTCATCTATGTCCTGGCAGAACTTTTAAAAGAGGGCGCTATACCCGAGCTGCCTGTTTATGTTGACAGCCCGTTGGCGACGCGGGTCACGGACGTCTTTAGGAAAAATGTCCATTATATGGATCATAAGGTTAAAGACCTCATACGCAATGATTCCAGCCCATTTGATTTTTTACACCTGCATTATGTTCAGGACCAGCATGAATCAAAGGCTTTAAACAATGACAAGAGGCCTATGATTATTATCGCTGGGTCCGGCATGTGCGAAGCGGGCCGCGTTTTGCATCATCTAAAAAATAATATTACGGAATCGCGCAATACAGTTCTTATCGTCGGCTATATGGCAAAAGACACGCTTGGTAAAAAGATCGTAGATAGAGAAAAGATCGTGCGCATTTATGGCATGGAATACGAGTTGAATGCTGAGGTCGTAGTCATAAACGCCCTCTCGGGCCACGCGGATAAAAATGATCTTTTAAAATATGTGCAGGAATGCCGCCCCTCAAAAGAGGTCTTCCTTGTCCACGGCGATGAAGATCAGACGCAATGCCTTTATGATACTTTAGTCAGCCAGGGGTTTAATACATGCATGCCCTTAAAGAACGAGGAGAAGCTGCTTTATGAAGAGTAGGGTTGTTTGGGTTGTTGTTTTATTTGTTTTAATAACTGCCGTGTTATCGTTTAAGGATAAGGCAGCCATATATGCTGTTAATAAAGCCTTGAGTAAATACGCGCCAGGCAGTATTTTTTACGCGAAGGATATTTCTCTTTGGCCTGGATACGCGCGTCTTCAGAATTTTGGTATTAAAAATATTAAAAATTCGTCTCCCGCCTTAAATTTTACAGGCCAAAAGGCTTTATTTAAATTTTCATTATTTGCTCTTTTTAAGGGAGATCTATCTGCCATTGATAAAGCAGAGGCGGCGGTATCATCTTTGTCGTATGATGTTTTGGAACTGGAAGATACGCGGATCGCTTTTTCAAAGGATAAAGAAACGCGTTTGCTTAGCTCTCCGCTGGATATTCGGCGCCTGACGTATAAAAAAGCCGTATCAAAGGCTATAAAAGGGCGCCTTAAAATAGATCCAAAGACGTTCTATTTTGACGATGTTGCAATCCCTATATTTGGCGGAACTATTAGATGCTCTGGTTCTATCCTTTTGATAGGAGAAAAGGCTCCTGCAATGGATATAGCCATGCAATTGGAGCATGTTGATTTAAGAGATGTTATGAAGTTTTTTGAGGTGGAAAAACGCGTGCAGGCCACAGGCGCCTATTCTGGTAAGATCCAAATTCTCATAGAAGGCGCGGAAATAAGGAAAGTAGATGGCGGCCTGAAGTCAGAAGGCGGGGGCCAGTGTACCATTGTTGATGATTCAATTGTGGAACGGAATGCTTTGAGCGGCAACGGATTAAATATAGTGGTTGAAAATTTAAAAGATTACCATTATGATATAGGAAGTGCCAAAATAAGTAACGAAGGTCAAAACATAAAGATAGATCTCTTGCTTGAAGGCCAAGCCGGTAAGAGACAATTTGAGGTAGTTTGGCATAACCAGAAAGGTTAGACCTTCCCGATACAATATAAGGGAATGGTCTAGGAGGACGCTGTGATAATACGAAGAGGAAGGATCGGTTTGACGATGAAGGCCGCAATGGTCTTGTTATTTTTGTTGGGGTGCGCCAGGGTAACTGTAGACGCTAAGCAACCCATCAAACTTGATGTGACTATGCGATTGGATATCTATCAGCATGTGGCTAAAGATGTTACGGCAATAGAGGATATGATATCAGCGCCTAACGCGGCTGGTGCGGTCAGCGGAGCACAAGGCAAAACAAGCCTTTTATCTTTTGGCGTGAAAGAGGCTTACGCGCAGGAGGAGTCGGATTATCCGTCTGATGTCAAGGCTGCCATTGAACGCAGAAAAGAAAGGCGCCCAGCGCTTACTTCGTTTGAGTCAAAAGGCGCTATCGGAGAAAATGCCCGCGGCCTTGTTGAAGTAAAAAATGCTTCAGCTGGCAGCGATGTTTCAAGCATCGCGCAAGAAGAGAACAGTGATAGGAATATTATTTACAATTATGTATCTTCGAAGAACGGCGCCGCTCAAGATGAAACAGGGAAGTTGTTCGCTAAGCGTATTCAGGCGGACGTTCCGCAAGGCACGCCTATTGAGGCTCCAGACGGCAGTTGGAATACAAGGTAGTGGGATCAAGGGCCAAGAGTTTAGAGAGGGCCGTTTCGAAAAAAGTTGGTTCTGCCATAGCTGATCACAGGATGATAAGGGACGGCGATAAGATACTCGTAGCCGTTTCAGGCGGCAAGGATAGCTTGACGCTTTTAAAGATCCTTTCTGAGCGCCGGTCTTTTGTGCCTATCCGCTATGATATATTGGCCGTGCATGTGGATCTAGGCTATAAATGCGTCAATAAAGAGGAATTGAAAAAATTTCTTCAGGAAAAAGGATATCCGTTCCATTTTAAGAAAATAGATATTTTAAAAGGTAAGTCAAGGGCTGAGATCACGTGTTTCTGGTGTTCCTGGAATCGCCGCCGCGCTCTCTTTGAAGCGGCGAAGGAATATGGCTGTAATAAATTAGCTTTTGGGCATCATAAGGACGATATCGTAGCTACGATCCTGATGAATATTTTATTTGAGGGCGAGATAAGCGCGATGGCGCCTTATCAGGAGATGTTCAAGGGCAAACTGTCCATCATCAGGCCATTGGCTTATGTGGATGAGGATGATATAGAAGAGTTGGCGCGATTAAATCATTTACCTGTGCCGCATTGTTCTTGCCCGAATACTAATACAACAAAGCGGTCTGTTGTGGCTGGGTTCATTAAAGAATTAGAGAAAACAACGCCGGGTGTTAAGACCAATATCTTCAGAAGCCTTCGGAGGATAAAGAAGGATTATTTACTATAATGCCATTACGCATAAATAAAAGAAAGAGCTTTGATGTTTTAAAACAGGTATTTTCCGTCCTGTTCGTCTTAAGCGTTGTCTTGAGTTTCTTCTTCCTGCCTTATTATGACGCGGCCCGCCACCTCTCCTGGTCTTTTGTCTGGGATATAAAGAAAGAGACTGTCCCTATTGTAGCTGCTTTACAATTCGGTTTTGTCTTTGCCCTTATTATATTTTTTGTTTATCTTCTTCGCCTGCAGAGGAGCCTCCTTCGTGAAAAAGAGGAGCTTGCCTCTGCTATTACGAATTTAGACGTCGGGTTCTGCCGCGAGCTGCCGGGTGACAATGGTGGTTTTGTGGAAGCGAACGATGGTTTTTTAAAGATCCTGGGATTTACGGAAGATGAGTTGTTTAAATTAAAGCCGGCTGATATATACGCTGATAGCGAAGGGCACGATAAGTTTAAAGCTCTTTTATCAGCGAGGGGTTCGCTTATTAAGGAATTGCGTTTTAAGAAAAAAGACGGTCAGGGTATCTGGGTCGTTGTATCAGCGAAGGCGATAAAGAACGACCGGGGTGAGTTAGAGTGTTTTGAATATATCGTAATGGATGTCAGCGAGCGCAAATGGATGGAAGAAGAGATGAGTTCCGCGTATTTGCGTTTTGAATCTATTATTCAGAATACTCCTCAAGTAGCTATACAGGGTTATGGGCTTGATGGAAGCATATTGGAATGGAATCATGCCTCAGAAGTACTCTATGGTTATTCCAAGCATGAAGTGATAGGCAGAAAGGGGCTGGGCATGATCTTAGGGGCCGCGGATCTGCGAGTTTTTGAAGAGGCGTTTGAAAACATTAAAGTCACGGGCCGTTCACCTCAGGCAAGGGAGTGGAAGGTGAGAAACAAGGGTGGCAAAGAGCTTACCATATATTCCTCTATGTTCCCTATATTGCAGAATGGCAAGGTCATTGAAGTCTATTGTATGGACGTGGATATTTCAGACCGCGCGGAGAGTGAGAAACGCTTAAATGAGATAAAAGATAAATTAGAGGGCCTCGCCCTTAAAGACGCCCTTACCGAGATATATAACTTTCGTTATTTCAGGGAGCGGCTGGCGGCAGAGTTTGAGCGCGCTAAGCGCACGCTTTCGCCAATCTCCATTATGATGATAGACCTGGATTATTTTAAATCCATTAATGATACTCATGGCCACCAGTTCGGAGATAAGATCTTAAAACAGGTAGCGCGCCTTCTGAAGACTGAATTAAGGACCAATGATGTTGTGGCAAGGTGGGGTGGAGAGGAGTTCGCGATCATTCTGCCTGATACTAACCGCGTAGATGCTTTCGGCGTTGGTAACAAGATACTTGAACTTTTCCGCACGCGGAATTTTGGCGACGGCAGCAATATCATAAGATTGAAGTGTTCTATAGGTGTTGTCAGTTATCCGGAAGACCCGCTTTTCTCGGTTGAAGAGATGATAGACGGCGGCGAAGAGAGTATCTATCGGGTCAAAGAGAGGGGCGGTGACGGTGTGGCCCTATATGGCCACGAGATCCAGGGATCTACGCTGGATAAATATTCCGACGATGATAGGAAGCGCTATATTGATTCCGTCAAACAAAAACTTTCTTTTTACGCGGTGCGCAGTGAGCGCAGTATCCTTGAGGCAATTTATTCTTTAGCTAAAAGCATAGAGCTTAGAGATAAGCGCACGCGCGAACATTGTGATAGGATGGTAGAGTATGCCGAAAGGATGGCCCGGCGCGTAGGCATGAATGAGCAGGAAGTGGACAATGTCCGCCGCGCGGCCATGCTTCATGATATTGGCAAACTTGGCATTTCCGACACTATTCTTTTAAAACCGGGTAAACTGACACCTGAAGAATACGAAGCGGTCAAAAAACATCCTGTTATAGGAGCTGATATTGTTTCAGTCGCGGGATTTTTAAAAGATATTGTCCCGTTCATCCTCGGCCACCATGAACGTTACGATGGGACCGGTTATCCGCGAGGCCTAAAAGGCGAAGAGATACCTTTGGGCGCCAGGATCCTTGCCGTGGTAGATGTTTACGAAGCGCTTACCGCGGACAGGCCATATCATAAAGCCATTTCTAAAGAAGAGGCTATAAAGATCTTAAGATCCGGAATGAATACCCAGTTTGATCCTAAAGTCGTAGATGTCTTTCTTAATGTCGTAGGATAATCCAACAAATGAGAGCGATGAAAGATAGCGAAGCGTCGGGATATAAATTAGAACAAGGCGGCGCCTTTGTAATAAACAATTATAATTTCACTCGCCCATGGTCAAGTTTTTTCCCGGGTATAGCTGGCTTATTTGGCATACCTATCTGGGCTTTTTACGTAAACCGCGGGCAGTGTATCGCGAGCGTCGGTATACATTCTAAGGATGAAGCTATAATGGAATTCCTTCCTGCCAATAAAGCCTATCAGTTGACACCCTCGCAGGGTTTTAGGACTTTTATTAAGTTGAGAGATAATAAAAAGAGTATTTTTTACGAGCCTTTTTCCCCCAGGGAAGGCGCATTATCGCGCTCAACTAAAAATAAAATGGTGATCCGGGCCTTTGACTTAAAGCTCGTTGAAGAGCAGGCGTCTTTGGGGCTTGAGGTGGAGGTTTCGTATTTTTCTATTCCCGCGGCGCCTTACGCTGCTTTGGCCAGAGAACTCGTGATAAAAAATACGTCGCGCGGCCTTAAGCATTTAGAGTTCTTAGACGGGTTAAGCGTAATAGTGCCTTGCGGCGTCAATAATTGGTTCTTAAAAGAGATGAGCCGTACTATTGAGGCGTGGATGACCGTTGAGATGCAGGCAAAAGGTGTCCCAATTTATCGGTTGACGACTGATCCGTGCGATACTGCCCAGGTAGCTTTTGTAAAGGGCGCTAATTTTTACGTTGGATTTCAGGAGGATAAAGATTGTTCTCAGACAAAAGTCATCGTTGACCCGGCAGCGGTATTCGCAGAGGCATCGGACTTCAGTCTGCCGTTGAATTTTATCAAAAGCGGCGTTTTTCGTTATCCTAAAGGCCTGGCCGCTGAGAATAAGTTTCCCTGTGGATTTTCTTATTGTGATACTGAGCTTAAACCCGGAGCTGAGGTAAGGTTCTATTCCATGATAGGCCATGTCTTTGATGTTATTGATATCAAAAAGCATGGGATCGCGAAAATAGATAAGGATTTTATGCGTGACAAAAGGCTGCTTAACCAGCTTTTGATAGAGGGTATCATGGATAAGGCCTTTACCGCGAGTTCTATCCCGGAATTTGACCTTTATGTCCGCCAGACGTATCTTGATAATGTCCTGCGCGGAGGCTTGCCTTATTCGTTTGACATTGACGGCGTAAAGAAGAGCGTATACGCGTTTTCCAGAAAACACGGAGACCTGGAGCGGGATTATAATCGTTTTTCAGTGCCAGCCACGTATTTTTCGCAAGGCGATGGGAATTATCGAGATGTAAACCAGAATAGGCGCTCGGACATATTCTTTGAACCTCTTTTAGGAGATAAGAACATTGTTGATTTTATGGATCTTATTCAGCTTGATGGTTATAACCCGCTTATTTTTAAAGGAGATAGGTTCGTGATCTCGCAGGAGGCCTTTAGTCAGCGCGCGCGCGCTTCGCGCCCTTCGGGCGCTTTAAGTTTTACTGAGAAGGATTCAAAAAAGATAGCCGCTATTGTTTCAAAACCGTTTACTATCGGCGAGATATTCCAATATATCCGGGTAAATAATATTTTATTACCTTGTTCCTGCGAACAATTCGCGCGAGAGCTCATAACGCTTTCCTCATCCAGCGAAGAGGCGGCTTTTGGCGAAGGATATTGGTCTGACCACTGGACGTATAATATTGATCTTTTGGAGAGTTTTATCTCAGTATATCCCGATCGCGCCAAAGAGCTATTATTTGAGAAGAAGATCTTTACGTATTTTGACACGCACGTTTTTGTCAAGCCTAGGGCGGAGCGTTATACGGTCCAGCGCGGAGAGATGCGCCAGTATCGTTCTATCTTTCTTGACGAGGAGAAAAACGCGCTTATTTCGCGCAGGCACGAGGCTAAGAATAAAGTCAGGATGCATTTTGGCGAGGGAGATATTTTTAAAACTACTCTTGTGGACAAGCTGCTTACACTCATCTTAAATAAATTAAGCACTCTTGATCCTTTTGGCGCGGGTATAGAGATGGAGGCTGATAAACCGGGCTGGTATGACGCCTTAAACGGCCTTCCGGGCCTTTTTGGTTCTTCGGCTTCTGAGGCTTTTGAATTAAAGCGTTTGATACTCTTGCTTAGAGGCCTGTTCCTGAAATGGGGTGTTGAGGCAGATAAGCAGGTTGCGGTTATTGTTGAGGCCGTTGAATTTTTTGAAGGCTTGCTTGGCCTGCTTGCGACTGACGCCTCTGATCTTGAATATTGGGACAAGGCTAACTCTTTGAAAGAATCTTACCGCCTTAGGGTAAGAAGGGGCGTGTCTGGAGATCTTAAGGATATTCCTGTTTCAAAAATACAAGAATTGTTTGATTTGGCGCTTATCAAGTTAAATTTGGCGATAGCTAAGAGTTTTGACGCGAAGACCGGTTGTTATTGCACATATTTTTATCATAAAGCTGTCCGGCGCGGGCCTTCGGATATAGAGTTCACGCAGGAGAGGCTGCCGTTGTTTCTTGAGGGTTTTGTGCATGCCATGAGGACAGAAAAAAATAAGGCTTCATCTATACACAAGGCGTTGAAGAAGAGTCCGTTGTGGGATAAGAAGCTCAAGATGTATAAGGTCAACGCGTCATTAGATAGCGAGAGTTTTGAGATCGGGCGCGCTAAAGCTTTCGTGCCGGGCTGGCTGGAGAACGGGTCTATCTGGCTGCACATGGAATATAAATATATTGTTGAACTTTTAAAAAATGGCCTTTACGATGAATTTTATGAGGATTTTTTTCAGGTGCTTGTCCCATTCCAAAAGCCTTCTGTTTATGGCCGCAGCATTCTGGAGAATTCTTCTTTTATAGTTTCAAGTATCCATCCGGATAAGTCTCTTCACGGCGCTGGGTTCGTCGCGCGCCTGAGCGGTTCAACGGCTGAATTTATTCATATGTGGTTGTTAATGAACGTAGGGAGCGAACCATTTTTTTTGGATAATGATGGGGCTCTTTCTTTAAGGTTTAAGCCGGCTCTTTGCGGGAAACTTTTCGCGAGCGGCCCTGGAACCGCGGAGCGCGCAAAGCGCGGGGCGCCTGAATACAGTTTCTTATTTTTGGGTAAGACGCGGGTTACGTATATAAACCCAAAAGGCAAAGATACTTTCGGTAAAGGCGGCGTTGGGCCAGCGCGCATTCGTCTTTTTGGGCCCGAAGGCCTTATAGCCGAAGCAGAAGGCGGCGTTGTCCGTTCGCCATATGCCGAGATGGTCAGGTCGGGTGTCGTTGAGCGGATAGAATGCGTTTTGGGTAAGATTTAACTTGTTCGGGGCGCGCGCTCGTTGTATAATTACAACATGAAAATTAGGCTCGGCGTAATAACATTGGGTTTTCTTCTATTTTTTCCTTTTGGTTGCGCGACCCTGACTGAGACCGGAGACCTCTATAGGGAGAGTCTCCAGGACATAAGGGACGGCAGGATCGATTTCGCCACTCTAAATCTCCAGTCTATAGTCAAAGATAACCCTCGTTCGCCATATGTCCCCACGGCGATGTTTGCCCTGGGCGAATACTATTTTGACAACTCCGATTATTTTAACTCAATAAAGATGTTTTCGGACTATATCCATAGCTACCCTAAGCATAAAGGCGTTATTTTCGCGAAACTCATTATTTATAAGATCATTGCTGAATTTAAAAATGAAGAGGCATTAGGCCCTCAAGAAGACGCCCTCATTAAAGAGATAAGAAAAGAGCTGTTTTCTCAACCTCTCTTTCTGGTATTTTACGATAAGAAATCACCGCGCTTATATAGATCCCTCTTTCATAATTCTTATCTTGTCTATGACTATGTGGATAAGATCAAAGTTTTTCGTAATGATAAAATTTTCTTTGAGCTCTCACCATAATAAGATACGTTTTATACTCTATGTTGTCTTATGCCTCACGCTTTTCGTAGTTTCAGTTAATATAGTCTTTTCAATAGTCCTTAATAATATAATTTCCGACGCAAGCCGCATTATCGCAGGGACCAATAGCTTTTCTTTTAGGGCCAGGTTTGTTTATTTTAATGTTTTTAAGGGTTTTTCCATAGTGGGCGTTAAGCTAACGCGCGGCGCGCAGCCTCTTTTAGTGTCCAAAAACATAGACATAGGACTTGACGTTTTGTCTCTTTTGAAGCGCAAGGCGCTTATTAAAAATATCTCTTTTGGCCCCACCCGCGTTGATATGAGCCGGGTTTCTGATCTAGCAGAGCTGATCGCGGAAGTTTTACCTAAAATGGATAAGTCTATAGGTTTCTTTCCGACGACATATTTTAAAGCCATTGACCTGTATTTTGGCGATATCGTGCGATCGGACATTCAGGGTTATTTATCTTGCGTCAAAGGTAGCCTTTTGATAACACGAGGGCAATTTTTATTGAAGAAAGTCAGCATCCCGGCCTTTAACGACGCGGACTTTTTAAAGGGCAGCAGTTTCTATAAACCGTTTGATCTTGTCTTTGATGTTGAATCAGACGGCGGGGGTTTTAAGATATCGCGCCTTGAATTTAGTAATCCGTCTTTGAAATTTATCGGAAACGGGCATATAGCCGATCTCGGAAAAGATCCAAGCATGGATTTTGAGATGAATTTTATGAATATCATATTGGATGATTTCCCGTCGCTTAATAACGAGAGCTTACAGTCGCGGGGGGTTATTGACGCGGTTTTTAAGGCTTTCGGCACCTTTGGCGACTTAAAGACTTTATTAAGCTTAAAAGTATCAAACGCGAATTTTACTTTTTTTGATTCGCTTTCCATTGATTCGGTCAGCGGGTCCGCGGTCGCGAGCCGTGACCATATAGTGGGCCAGGATTTTAATCTTACGGTAAATGGTATGCCATTTAGCTCTGATTTCGCGATCTATCAGGCGGACAATCCTCATGTAAAACTTGAGCTATCATCGGCCTCTCCTAAGGGCGCGGCGTTGCCTCTCATAAAGGGCGCTGTAATGCCGCCAGCGTTTGTCTTGGATCTTTCAGCCGATTGGGTAGACAGTGGGCTATCCGGGGATATCAGGTCTAAGCTGAGATATTCATCCAAAGACGCGGTTAACACTTTAGATGTTGAGCTTAAAAAATTTCGATTAGGATATTATGAGAACCTCTTTTTTAACGCCGGAGATATTATAGTTAACCTCAATGTGCAAAGCTCTGAAGTTAACGATAAAACGAAGGCCTCAAACAATGGCTTGAGTTTTGAGCATGTTTTTTCTACTATACGCAGGCAAAAAGACGGTTTTATATTAGACGGCCTTAAGGGTATTTGCTATGGAGGAACGCTGGAGGGGCAAATTAATTTTACTCCTGTAGATGGGCGTATAGCCGTAAACGGCGAGGCGCATCTGAGGGATGTTGATCTTGACGAATTTTTTAGGAGGTCGCCGGAGGTACAGCGCGTTCTTTCTGGAAAGCTTGCGGGGGACTTAAGATTTGATACAAGTAAATCTGATATATTTAAAGGCCAGGCGTTCGTAGAACACGGAGTTGTGGAACAGAATCCTCTTTTGAACGCTGTTTCTGATTTTCTCGGAGTGCCTTCGCTTAAAAAGATAGCCTTTGATGACCTTTCAATGTTCTTTAGCGGAGGCCGTGGTGAGTATGCCGCGCAGGTGAAGTTGCAATCGCCTGATGTTATAGGGGTCCTGGACGGAAAGGTGACTAACTATGAAAAGTTAGACGGTTATTTGTCCACGAGCCTGTCTACTAAGTTGTTGGATGAATCAAAGCAATTCAGGAAGATCCTCATATACATAAAGCATGATGAGCCATCTGTTATCTTCGCATTTAAGATATCTTCTTATCTTAATAGTCCGCGAGTTTTATGGCTAAAAAATGAATTTAAGGAGAAGCTTCAGAACCTTTTGCCTGAACGCAACAAACGTTCTCTTCAGCGCCAAGTCAATAGCATGGTAGAGAACATGAAAACGGAGTAAATATTGAATAACGCAAAAGCAACGCAAGCTTCTTTGCCCACGGAACTTTTTGCCGTCTGTTGCGGTTTAGGGTTCGCTCGTTTCACCCGACAAAAGTGTCGGGACTTCGCTCGCCCTAATTCCCTGCCTACCGGCAGGCTTGCAGACTTTTGCTAAAAAGTTCCTGATTGTGGGCTTAAAGAATCTTCCATTACTTTTGCGTAACCTGATGGGTGGAGAAATTAATGAAGTCATCGTCTTTTAAGGGAATTACTGCCGCGGTTTTGACGGTGAGTGATTCTTGCGCGAAAGGTGCCCGCGAAGATGTTTCAGGCAAAGCTTTGGCGCGGTTGCTTAAAGCCAGGGGCGCGCGCGTGTTGCGGGAAGAGATCGTAGAAGATAGTAAGAAAAAGATAGCTGGGCTCTTAAAATTTATTGCCGACGAGCTTAAGATAAAACTTATATTAACTACCGGAGGGACCGGGCTTTCGTCCCGCGACGTGACACCTGAGGCTACAAAAGAAGTAATTGAAAGAGAGGCCCCAGGCATCGCTGAGCTCTTAAGGCTGGAGGGTTTTAGGCATACAAAATACGCTGTTCTATCTCGTTCTGTGGCAGGTGTAAGGAAAAATACGCTGATCATCAACTTGCCTGGAAGCCCCAGGGGATCCGCGGAATCTTTTGAGATAATAGCTGATATTATTCCGCACGCGTTCGCGATGATCAGTGGGGAAGGGCATTAAATAGTTTATAGTAAATAGTGTATAGGGACAGCAAGAACAGAATAGTCAATCTTTGAAAGATAGAAATGATCTACTGGCAATTGTTTTTATCGTTTTTTAAGATCGGATTATTCGCGATAGGCGGAGCTTACTCGTTCTTGCCTCTGACTGAAAAGGAAATTGTTGAGAGATACCACTGGTTGTCAAAGCCTGAATTTTTGGATATTTCAGGATTTGTCAACATTTTACCCGGAGCTATTTCTGTTAAGTACGCGACCTGCGTTGGTTATAAAATGGGAGGGTATTTTGGCGTTGCTATAGCTAATCTAGCGAATCTCCTGGCGCCAGTTTGTTTTGTAATGGCAGCGACTGTTTTGTATACTCGGTTTAATTCAACATCTCAATTAAAAGGCGCTTTTAAAGTTATACAACTTGTTATTTTCGCTATGATAATCGCTGTTGCTTTTCAGACTATATCTTTTGCTCAATTAAGAAGCTGGGCCGCGCTTTTGATCGTTGCAGCGGCATTTAGCCTTTTTATGTTCACTAAGATAGAACCCGCCATTATTATTGTATTTGCCGGCCTTTTGGGCGCTTTCTTGCGGTTTGTTTGATTTTTTGGTATAATCTTGAGCACCAAAATTAACTATTCTAGCGAAATCCCCGTGGGTTTTACGTGGAGCTAATCTAAGCGAACGATTATATGGGTTTATTGAAGGATTTTAAGTATCATACGCCTGTAACATTAAAAGAGGCCCTGGGGTTATTGAAGAAGCTCAACTGCCCGCTTGTCTTAGGAGGCGGAACATTTTCTTTAAACCGCCTTAAAAAATCTACTAAATATCCGACAGATGTCATTGGCCTTAAAAAGGTTTCAGCTCTACGCGGTATAAAAGATTTAAAAGGCTCTGTGTCTATAGGAGCCATGACCACAATGGCAGAGATCTGCGCCTCGGGTATTATACGAAAAAATTTTCCCTCGCTTGTTGAAGCTTGTTCTCAGTCAGCTACAACTCCCATAAGGAACATGGCTACCATAGGAGGCAATGTGGCCTCACGTTTTTTCTGGGTTGACCTTCCTGCCGTGCTTATTTCTTTAGGCGCTAAGATATCTATCGCTGGGCCTATGGATAAGCGAGGCCTGGAAAAAGCTGCCAGCGTTCATGAATTTCTAGGATCTAAGCCGCCTAAAAAATTTATAATTACCAAAATTATCATTCCTAAGAGTGATTGTTTGAGTTTTTATTTCAGGCATACAAAGGCCATGCCTGTTGATGTGCCGTCTTTGGCGCTCGCTTTTTTTGCCTCTTTGAACAAGGGAAGGTTAACGGCAGTTGTCCTGGCTGTTAACACCACTGTGTCTTTTCCCGTAATACTTAAAGAAGCGGCTGCTGCTATGGAGGGTTTGCGGCCCAAAGAGGTTTCGTTAAAGAGCGTTTTACTGGCCTTAAATATTGACGCTCAAAATTTGAGGCTTGATGAATATCGCCTGCATTGTCTGGCCACAGACCTGGAGTCTCTTTTAGGGACTTTTGGAACTGGGGCGTAATGATATCTCATTAAAATGAAAAATATAAAATTAAAGATAAATAATAAAACGCGCGAACTCGCGGTCCGGGATTCCGAGCTATTAATAGAAATGCTGCGTGACAGGCTCGGATTGTTGGGCACAAAATACAGCTGTCTTGAGGGAGATTGCGGTGTTTGTACTGTTCTTTTGGACGGCAAAAATGTTCTTTCGTGCCTTATTTTGGCCGCGGATGCGGACGGCCATGAGGTCACGACCATTGAGGGAATAGCGCAAAAAGGCGTACTTCACCCTTTGCAGGAATCTTTTGTCAAGAACGGCGCTATACAGTGTGGTTTTTGCACGCCGGGTATGATCCTGGCGGCTAAAGCCCTTTTAGACAAGGATCCAAGCCCAACGGATGGAGAGATAGCAAGCGGGCTTGACGGCAATCTCTGCCGTTGCACGGGATATATCAAGATCATAGACGCTGTGCGCCAAGCGTCGCAAAGGTTAAAAGATGGAAAATAGAACTACAAGCCCTGTTGGAAAAAGCGTGCCCCGCGTTGATGCCCGTAAAAAGGCTACAGGTGAGGCTGTCTATGCCTTTGATCTGAATATGCCTGGTATGCTGGTAGGGAAAATGTTACGCAGCCCTCATCCGCACGCGAAGATATTAAGTATTGATACGTCTAAAGCGCAAAATTTAGAAGGCGTGGCTGCTGTGATAACTGCCGAAGACACGTTCAAGATAAAATTCGGGTCCAATGAATTTTTCTTCCCTAATACCGTTGATCAGATGGCGCTTGAATCAGAAAAAGTGCGCTATATCGGCGACGAAATTGCCGCTGTGGCCGCTGTGGACGAAGAGACAGCCCAAAAAGCGCTTTCTCTTATCAGCGTCAAGTATGAAGTTTTGCCGGCTGTGTTTGACGCGGTTTCAGCCATGAAACCAGGCGCGCCGCAGATCCATAACGCTATGAATAATATCGGTGTCATGATGCCTGTTCAGTTCGGCGACGCGGATAAAGCGCTTAAAGCATCAGATTATATCAGGGAAGACGTGTTTGTCCTTCAGAGCGCGGCCCATTGCGCGCTGGAGTCGCACGTATCGCTTGGGCGATATGAAGTCTCAGGCGGTCGTGTCACTTTATGGACATCAACTCAGGCCCCTTTTAAGGTCCGCGAGGCGTTAGCTAAGGTTTTAAAGATGGCTGAGACTGATATACGCGTAGTCAAACTTGATGTAGGCGGCGGTTTTGGAGGTAAATTGGAGATGTTCCCTATGGACTTTGCCGCCTGCCTTCTGTCAAAAAAAAGCGGCGGTTTGCCTGTCAAGATATACTGTACGCGCCATGAGGAGTTTTCTTTTACCAGGCGCAAACATCCGATGATATATAAGCTTAAGTCAGGAGTCAAGCGCGATGGCACGCTTATGGCAATAACAGGCGAGGTCATCGCGGACGGCGGCGCTTATTGCAGTTATGGCCCGACAGTCATCGCGGCGGCTATCATGCGTATTTTCATGGTGTATAAGATAACCAATATTCGTATTATGGGTTTTCGCGTATATACTAATAATCCTATCTGCGGGGCTATCCGCGGGTTTGGCGGTGTGCAATCAGGTTTTGCCTTTGAGTCGCACATGGACATGCTCGCGCGGGGCATAGGTATGGACCCTGTGGAATTCCGTCTCAAGAACGCCACAGACCCTGACATGACTACTATAAACAAGCTCATACTTTCTTCGAATGGCCTTAAAGATTGTATTAAAAAAGCCGCGGAGGCGAGTGGTTGGAAAAATAAATACGCCAAGGCTAAAGATGGATCAAAAAACACGGTTAAGGGCATAGGCATGGCAGTTGCCGCTGACGTCATGGGGTCAAAGATGTATAAGGCCCATGAGTCTGCCGGTTCCATTATTAAAGTGGAAGAGGATGGGTCTGTTTATCTTTTTACGGGCGCGGCGGATACTGGCCAGGGTTCGGATACAGCCATGGCTCAGATAGCAGCCCAGGAGCTGGGTATTGCTTATGAGCGCGTCAGGGTAAAAGCCGCGGATACAGAAATAACGCCTTTTGATACAGGTAGTTTTGCCTCACGTGTGACTTTTATCTCAGGTAACGCTACGAAGAATGCCGCGGCAGATGCCAAGAGGCAGATATTAGAAGTGGTAGCCTGCGAGCTAAAATTGGAAAAAGACGAGCTTGATATTCGAGATGAGCAAGTCGTAAAAAAACAAGACGGCTCAGTTATTATATCTTTTGACCGGGCAATACAGCTTTGTTACTCATTTAATTATGGCCATTTAATAATCGGCCGTGGTAGCTATAATCCCAAGACAACACCTATAGATTTTAGGACTGGAGAGGGAAATGTTTCAGGCAGCTATGGTTTTGAAGCTCAAGTCGCTGAAGTTGAAGTGAACAAGAAAACAGGGCAAGTTAAGGTTTTAAAGATGTATGATGTCCATGATATAGGGTATCCTATTAATCCGGCGAGTGTGCATGGCCAGATAGAGGGGTCTATTATTATGGGTATAGGCTATACTCTTTATGAGGACCTGAAATTCAGCGAAGGGCGTGTTGTGAACCCCAGCTTTTCAAAATACAGGATACCACGCGCGACTGATACAATACCCATAGAGTCAATTTTTATAGAGACTAACGATCCACAGGGGCCTTTTGGCGCGAAGGGTATGGGTGAGGCGTCTTTATTGCCGACTGCCGCGGCTATTGCTAACGCTGTCTATGACGCTATAGGCGTTCAGATAAAAGACCTGCCTATCACGCCCCAGAAAGTTTTGAAGGCGTTAAAAGAGAAAGAAGCTGTTTGAATTCTTGCATTGTATTGAAGGACCTGATGACCCCGGCGTCGTTGACAGGGAGTTTTAAGGTTTCTTTTTCGTATTTACTGAGAAGCGTTGACAGGGGCTCATCGTTTTTTAGGCATTTAAGATCCCGGAATAACATTTTTGAAAAGACAGGCGGGTGGCCGTTTTTGCCTTCATATGTAGGCACTACGATCAAAGGCCGGTTCTTTAGAAAAACTTCTATCAAGAGGTCTATTGTTTCTTTCTTGATAAATGGCATATCAACAGGCATAAGAAGTATGCCTTCGGTATTTGAGTCCAGGTTCGTAAGCCCGGCCTTGAATGAAGAGGTCTGGCCCTGAGAGAAGCTTTCGTTGGTTACGACCCTGATGCCTGAATTATTAGGTATTTTTGGAGCTATTTTTTCGGCATCCGCTCCGAGCACTACAATAACCTCAGATATCTTTGAGCAAAACAACATTGTCAGGATGCGCTCAATAACAGAATTAGCGCCAATACGGACCAGGGCTTTAGGTGAGCCGAATCTGGTACTTGCTCCGGCGGCCAATAGGATACAGGAGATCATACAAGTAGTATAGAACACAATGGTTATGTTATTCAATAAGATTCTTAGGGTTTTGGCACGGAATAATTCATGTGTATTGGCGACTATCGTATCTTCAAAGGGTTCGTCTCCGCGCAAGATAGGCGCGAAGATGATCATCTATAAAGACGCCTCCATTGAAGGGACTATCGGCGGAGGAAGGCTTGAAAAGACAGTTATAGCAGACGCGCTTGACGCTTTAAAAAGGGGAAAGTCAATTTTAAAGACTTATCCGCTGGGCGGAAAGTCAGGCATACAGGTGTGCGGCGGCGAGGCCTCGATTTTTATTGAGGTGTTGGAGTCTGATAAGAAAATAGTTATTGCCGGCGCAGGGCACATAGGCCTGGCGCTTTCTTTTATCTCGAAACTTTTAGGGTTTGAAACCGTTGTCCTGGACAATCGCCGAGAATTCACGAGCCCCGCGCGGTTTCCGCACGTGGACAAAATAATCTGCGCGCCTTACAAAGAGGGTTTCAAAAAAACACAAATAGATAAAAATACTTTTATAGTTATTGTAACGCACGGCCACGTATTTGATCAAGAGAGCCTGGAGGCAGCTTTAAAGACAAAAGCCGGTTATATCGGGATGATAGGCTCTGATGCTAAAATAAAATTAGTTTTTAACGCGCTTATGAAAAAAGGTTTTAAAAAAGATAAGCTGGCCATAATTCATACACCTGTCGGCCTTGATATTGGCGCGGAAACGCCGGAAGAGATAGCGGTGGCGATAGCCGCGGAAATAATACAAGTTAACAGGAAGAATGATTAGCTCCTTGCTTAAACGCTCGTAAATTTTGCCCTGGTTTGCCGGGCAATATTTATTTCGCAAGCTTCGGAGTCAATTTTGCAAGGAATAGAGACCTACAATATACAAAATCGAGGGGGTTAGCATGTCTTTAGATGTGGTAAAGCAGATGGTGCTGGACGCGGGGATGGGATATTTGGCTACGTGCGATGGGGACCAGCCGCGCGTGCGCGCGATGATGCCTATTTTAAGGGACGACGGAACACTTTTAGCGGCTACTTTCCCTAATACTAAAAAGGTCGGCCAGATCACAAAGAACCCGAAAGTAGAGATCTGTTTTGTGGACCGCAAATTAAGCCACTGCCGCATAGAGGGCGAAGCTGTAATAAGCCAGGATAAGGCGTTAAAAGAGGAATTGTGGAATAAGCAGATGATGCTGAGGCAGTTTTTTTCAGGCAGTGACGACCCAAAGTTTGTCCTGATATTGATCAAGCCTACAAAAATAATGATGATGAATATAGGTGACAGGGATTACGCGGAGGTAAAGATTGGTTAAAGAAGTTGTTTGTAAATTTTGCGGATACGGGGCTTGCTGCAGAGAAGGCGTTGAGGTGGACCTTTGGGAGGCCGGACGCATCCTGGAAGAGCCTTTAAATATACCCAGGCCGTGGTTTAAATATCTGGGAAGGGATAAAAGATTCCCATCGGGATATAAATTCAGCACCGTATTAAAGAATAGGCGCTGTATTTTTCAAAACAAACAAAATCGCTGTGTAATTTATGAGATCAGGCCGCGTTACTGCGAAGAGTTCCCTCTTGAGGACGGCAAAAAAGCGCCTTATTATCATAGGCTTTGTTATCACGGCAAGAAGAAAAAAAGTATAAGAAAGCGGGGCCAAAAGTGAGCTTGCTTGTCTTAGGCACAGTGGCATTGGATACTGTAAAGACACCTTTCGGCGAGCGCCATGAAATGCTGGGCGGCTCAGCAGTACATTTTTCAATGAGCGCTTCTTTTTTTACAAAGATAGATCTCGTGGCTATAGTTGGGCGTGATTTTCCCAGGAAATATATTGAATTTTTGAGCAAAAAGAATATCATTTTAACATCGTTTGTAATAGAGCCCGGAAGGACTTTTCGGTGGAAGGGTGAATATACAGGAGACCTGAATTTAGCCCTTACTTTAGGCACGGAATTAGGCGTCTTGTCTATCTTTAAGCCTAACGTAGCGGAACACCAAAGAGTGATAAAGAATATATTTTTAGCTAACGTAGACCCTGATCTGCAGATCTCGCTTCTTTCTAAAATGCGCAGCCCGCGATTGGTGGGGTTAGACAGTATGAATTACTGGATAGACCATAAGAAGAGATCCCTTTTGAAACTTATTAAAAGAGTAGACATCTATGTCGCTAACGATGCTGAGGCGCGCAGTCTTTCCGGTGAATCGCATCTTTTAAAAGCGGCAAAGTGTTTGCGCCGGATGGGAGCGCCTATTATAATCATTAAGAAAGGCGAGCACGGGGTGTTGGTATACAGTGATCATCTTATTTTATCTCTGCCGGCATACCCGGTGGAAAAAGTTGTGGACCCGACAGGCGCGGGAGATACGTTTGCCGGAGGTTTTATGGGCTATTTGACGAAAGTAAAGAAGATCAACGGTAATGCGCTGAAAAAAGCTGTGACGTATGGCATCGTAATGGCGTCTTTTAATGTAGAGGGGTTTGGCGTTGAGCGTAGTTCAAAGGCCACGCTAAAAGACGTTGAGGCTAGGCTTAAACGCTTTCGCCAGATAGCTTGTTTCTGATGAGGCATGAATGAACACGCGTGATAAAAGGCCGCTCTACAAGAGGTATCTTTTCTGGCTTTATAAGACTACCAAGGGTGAGCTTGATAAAGTAGACAGGAAGTTCACTCAGCTAGATATTGATAGAAAAATAGAGAAGATATTGAGCGGAAAAAAAGGGATATCCGCGCCGTTGAAAGAGTGGAAGGATTATATTCTGAATAAGGAGAGCGGCGCGCTAAAATCAAAATTTTCAAGCGACGGTTCGCTTGACGCTGGGTATCAGTTCCTTTGTTTAAAATTGGAAGCGGTTGAAGCCATAACTAAAAAGATGTTCGGTGGGCGGACGCTCGCGGAATTCAAGAGGCTTTGCGAAGACGTGGCCATGAGCCTGATCGCGCAAGACTCGTCAGAAAGGCGTTGATGAAATTTAGAGCGGCAGTGCTTATGCTATTGTTTTGTTTCGCGGGTTGCGCGTCAGGCAAGGGCCGGATCATCGTTTCTGACATAGATGGCCTAAAGGAACAATTGAGCGTGGTTTCGGCTAAATTTGAGTCTGCCAAAAAACAGAATTTGGCCCTTAAAAGGGAACTTGTGCTTTATAAAAAATCTCAGGATATTGATACCAAGAGATTCATTGAAGCTTTGGATATATTTGAGAATGAATTTTCTGATGATATCGCCAAGAAAGAAGCCTGGGTCAGTATAACTGACCGCGGCCTGGTGATAACAGTTTCAGCGGGAAAGTTGTTTATTTCAGGCAGTAACGCATTAAGCGATGAAGGCAAGGCGTTTTTGGACAGGGTATTTGAGCTCTGCCGTGTTGAGTTCCCAGACAATTATCTTTATATAGAAGGGCATACTGATAACCAGTCTCTGGCTGTTTTTGAATGGAAATCAGATTGGGATTTTTCATTCGCGCGCGCTTTAAGCGTTGTGGATTATTTTACGATGAAGAAGAATATGGATCCTTTAAAGTTATCTGCTTCAGGATTCGGCAGGTATAGGCCGCGCACGACCAATGATACTAAAGAAGGCAGAAATTTGAATCGCAGGGTAGAGATCATTGTGTCGTCCCAGCGGTTGAAACATATTTTTCAGGGGGCGCGTTAAATGAGCATAGGCGATGTTTTCCTGACCCAAAAGGGATTTGAGAAGTTAAAAGATAAGTTGGATCATTTAAAAAAAGTTAAAAGAAGGGAAGTAGCCAGGCAGCTTGAAAAAGCTAGGGCTATGGGCGACCTTTCGGAGAACGCGGAATACGACGCGGCCAAAGAGGCGCAGGCGTATCTTGAAAAAAATATCGCCGAATTAGAAGATAAGCTTTCCCGCGCCAGGATCATAGAACATGAGAATATACCTACGGATAAAGTTTATGTCGGCGCGCTTGTAAAATTGCTTGATAAAGATACTGATGAAGTCTTGGAATATGTGATGGTATCTCCTCCGGAAGCTGATTATACTCAGAACAAGGTCTCTATGGAATCTCCTATAGGAAAAGCGCTGATGGGCCATAAGGAAGGTGACGTGGTGGAGATAAATGTGCCTGCTGGTATTTTGACCTATCAGGTCTTAAAGATCAGCCGATGAGCCAAAAAAGACAGTTAGTAGTTATTCTGGGTGTTACTTTAGGCGCGATCTTAGCGTATACGCTTATAAGGGTTTTTTCCGAGAACGATGAGTCGCGCGTCAGGAGAGCGGTCTACGCTGGCATAGTCTTGATCGAAAAAAAGGATATCCAAAAGTGCGCGCCGCTTATCTCAGATGGCTATGAAGATACCTTCGGCAATGATAAGGCGTCGGTTTTAAGGTTTCTTTCGGGGATCTTCAAAGATTTTAAAGATTTTAAAGTCATTGTTAAAAAATTAAAAGTCAAGGCCAACGGGGCCGAGGCGGCTGGAAAAGTTTGGTTTATATGTTACTTTAGGCAGATAGGTGATGAAAAACTATATTATGATCCCGGCAAGATAGAATTTGAGTTTGTTAAAGAATTGAAAGATTGGAGAGTTAAAAAGATAGGATATAGCGGGTCAAGCGAGTTGTTGTTTTTGCAGAGCGTGGCTTAGAAGGTCACGGGTTAAAAGGCATGCTGGAAGGTGAAAGCTTGAAGATAACGTATTCAAGCGCTTTCTTATATGCCTTTTTCATTTTTAGGCTGTTGCACAGGCGCGTTGCTTTTTCTTGCAGGGATGACATTTTTTTCAGGCAATAGTCATAAGAGCCGCTTTTAATTACGATGCGCCGCAGGGCATCTAAGTCTGAGAGGGTTTTAGTTTTTTTCTCAAAGATCTTCCTAAAGCGTTT
Organism: Candidatus Phelpsiimicrobium noxiivivens; assembly: GCA_001873995.1. Lineage (GTDB taxonomy): Bacteria > Omnitrophota > Gorgyraeia > Velamenicoccales > Velamenicoccaceae > Phelpsiimicrobium > Phelpsiimicrobium noxiivivens. The sequence continues at coordinate 49,278 of MNVR01000035.1, read as the reverse complement.
TTTTTCGTTCCGTCCAGAATTTTTGTATGCCTTGAATACCAAAAGTGTCTTTTTTGATTCAGTAAGGTCTGTCAATATTGGTTTGCCTATGGTTTTTTTTGAGGCGAACAGGTTAAGGAAGTCGTCATAGATCTGAAAGGCCTGGCCAGCTGCGAGGCCTAATTGTGAAAGCTTCTTAAGCTCCTGATCAGGCGTTCCGGCAAGTATAGCCCCCATCAAAAGAGGGCATTCAAAGGTGTATTTAGCGGTCTTAAGCGTGTATGCCAGGAAAATGTCTTGTTCTGATAGTTGATCTATTGTCCTGTGGCCGAAGACTACGTCAATGAATTCTCCGGCGCCTGTGTAAGCCGCTGTCTGGACCAAATTCCTTAAGGCATTTTCTTTTCTATTCATACTTTCATTAATTGAGAGCAGTGATTCTATCGCGAGGGCGAAGAGTATATCGCCTGCGACTATAGCCAGCGATTCGCCTATCAAGGCCTTGTCAGGCAGCCGTATACTGCGGTCAAAGATCTTGTGCAGGGTGGGTTTTCCACGGCGCAGGCTTGAATTATCTATTACATCATCGTGGATGAGCATGAAATCGTGCAGGAGCTCTATGGCGGCTGCTGATGTAAAGAGCCGTTTATCCGAATATGATTTTCTCCCGGTATAGCCCTTATAACTCAAGACGAATAGGAGCGGGCGTACGCGCTTACCTTTGCGCAGGATAAAATCTTTGCTTGCCAGTAATAGGGCATCCGATATTAACCTTAGCGAATAGCGCCTGTTAGTATCGGTTAAGAAGTCCCTGAGGGCGGAATTGATCTTTTTTATATAAGTGTTTATCACGTGGCTTATGTTATCATAAAAGGCTTTTTTTCTCAAGTAACTGTTGCGGTTATTTTACATTGAAAACAACCTATACTTATACTATGATATTGCTTATGTTAGAAGGTGATATTGTTATTATCGGCGGCGGCTTTGCCGGGTTGGAAGCGGCCCGTCTGCTCTCTAAGAAACGGGCCAGGTTAAATAACAGGCGCGTCATTGTTGTTGATGCCAAAAAGACGTTTGACTTTCTTCCTGTTTTGCCTGAAGTGGCTGGCGGCTATGTCCAGAAGAAGAACGCCGTTTTGGACCTGGCTTACTACCTTGAGTCATTGCGTGTTAATTTTGAGCAGGATGAAGTTGTCAGGGTGGATATTGGGACAAAAGAGGTCTTTTTAAAAAGTGGCGGTGTTTTGTACTATGAGTTCTTGGTAATAGCCTGCGGGTCTGTCACTAATTTTTTCGGCATGGATGACGTTCAACGTCGTTCTTTGAAGCTTGATACGGCAGAAGATGCTGTTATTTTGCGGAACGTCGTTATCACATATCCTAACAAAAAGATCATTATTGTCGGTGGCGGCTATACAGGTATTGAGATAGCGTCTAACCTGGCTTATTTATTAAGGCGCAAAAAGATAAAGAAATACAGCATAAACGTGATAGAACGAGCTGACGATATATTAAGCTCGTTGCCTGAGTGGGCTAGGGATCATTGCCGCGTCAATCTCTCTAAGCTTCGCGTTAACGCCTATACGGAGTGTTCAATAGAAGAAGTTTCAGACCAGCGCGTCAAACTTTCTAATGGTATGATGTTTGAGGATTACATCCTGGTTTGGGCAGCCGGTGTTGTGACGCCTGCCTTTGTAAGGGACCTAAAATTTGAAAAAGATAAACAAGGCCGGCTGAGCGTGGATGAACACATGATGTTTAGCGGGCATTGTTTTGCGGTAGGAGACGCCGCTGCTGTTAAGAACGGTAACTCTATTTTGCGTATGGCGGCCCCATTTTCAGTGGCGCAAGCAAGGGTGGCCGTTGCAAATATTCTTAGAGGAGTAAAAGGCGTAAAAAGGTTAGTTAAGTATCACCCAATAGACTTTGGTTTTTTGGTGCCTATGGCTGACAGAGATGCTTGCGGCAAGGTCCTTATTTTCAGGGTGAGCGGATTTCTTGGATGGTTCCTGTATTATGTTATGTGTATTAGCAGGAGCTTAAGCCTGGATAATAAGTTAGGTATCTTTGGCGATGCCTTTATCCCGCTAAAGAACAGAGCTCTCTAACGGGGTGAACAAAAATAGGAAGGATAAGGGCTTGAGAAGATCTATTTTATATCTTTTAAGCGTTTTACTGTTTGCCGGATGCGCCACAGTGCCAAGTACTACAGAGAGGTTTCCTTACGAGACCGTCACGTTGCATGAAAACGCTTACTTTGCTCTGGTCAATATGTGCGATAAGGAAGGCGTCGGGTGGGATTATGACCCCCTAAGCCAGCAGGTCATTTTAAAGAAAAATGCCAAAGAGGTAAGGCTTCTTATAGGCAGCGACGTGGCTGTCAGCAATAATATTATCACGCATTTGCCTGGCCCTGTTGAGATAAAGGACAGCGTTATATACGCGCCTGTAGATGTCAGGAGTTATCTTATTGAACCTGTTTGTAAGTTCCCTGTTAAGCAACCGGGGGCTTTGTATTTACGTTCAGTTGGATCTGTTGTCCTGGACGCGGGCCATGGCGGCAAGGACCCAGGCGCTATAGGTAAACAAGGCCTAAAGGAAAAAGGCGTGGTTTTAGATATGGCTGAACGCGTTAAGCAGGAATTGGAGCGTTGCGGCATGAAGGTATCTTTGACGCGCGCGCAAGACCAGTTCGTGGTGCTGCAGGAAAGGCCGGCTTTTGCCAATCGTAATAAAGCCGACCTATTTGTAAGTATTCACGCTAACGCTAATCGTTCTAGATGGATAGAGGGTTTTGAAGTATATTATTTGACAGAAGCCGTTGATGATGACGCAAGGGCTTTGGCCGCGGCTGAGAATGCCCCCGCGGGGGTTGTCAGCCCTTCATTTTCAAATTCTATGCTTTCCCTAAAAGCCATAGTTTGGGATATGATCTATACTGAGAACAGGAAAGAATCTATTGAATTGGCGCGTTATATAGGATCCGCCGTATCTAAAAAGATGGGCTTGAAGTTGCTCGGTGTCAAAGGCGCGCCTTTTGCTGTTTTGAAGGGGGCTAAGATGCCGGCTGTTTTGGTTGAGATCGGGTACATATCCAACAAAGAAGGCGAAAGGAAACTGCGCGATGGTGAATATCGCGGCCGCATGGCTGAGGCCATTGCCGCGGGTATTGTGGATTTTAAGAATTATTCTGAAGGAAGGAAGTAACATGGATAAACCGATTGGGATATTTGATTCCGGCATAGGCGGCTTGACCGTTGTCAAGGAAGTCATAAAGCTCCTGCCATATGAAAACATCGTTTACTTCGGCGATACGGCGCGCGTACCTTATGGGATAAAATCTAAAGAGACTATCATCAAATTTTCTTTGGAGAACACGCTTTTTCTTCTGCAAAAAGACGTGAAGATGATCGTAGTGGCGTGCAATACTTCATCAAGCCTTGCGCTTCCTATTATACGTAAGCATTTTAAGATACCTATTATCGGCGTTATTATGCCTGGGGCTAAAGAAGCGGTTTACGCGACGAAGAATGGCAAGATAGGCGTTATAGGCACGCGAGCGACTATAAATAGCCGCGCCTATGAAGAAGAGATTAAGAGGCTGGAGGGTGGTATTAAAGTCTATAGCCAGTCGTGCCCCATGTTTGTCCCTATTGTTGAAGAAGGCTGGATAAACGATGGTATCGCAAGCAAAGTCGCCGAAAAATACCTGTCGCCTCTGAAAGCTAAGGGCATAGATACACTTATCTTAGGTTGCACTCATTATCCATTGCTCAAACGTAAGATCCAGCAGGTCGTAGGCTCAGGCGTCAAGTTAATAGATTCAGCGCAGCAGGTGGCAGTTGAAGTCAAGCAGGTGTTATCGCAGGAGGGCCTATTAAATAACGGTCGCCTTGCGCCGTCACGCGAGTATTTTGTCAGCGACGAAGTCGCTATCTTTAAGAATGTGGCGAAAATGTTCTTAGGCTCTGAACTAAAAGATGTAAGAAAGGTTGCCAATGTTTGAAGTCGCGGTCTGTATGAATTTTAGCGCCGCCCATAATCTTAAAGGTTATAAGGGCAAGTGTGAAGTGCTTCATGGCCATAATTGGAAGGTAGAATTGTCGCTGAGGTCAGAGCATATGGATGGGGTAGGTATGGTAGAGGATTTCTCCGTTATCAAAGAGAAGCTTAAGAGCTGCCTTTCGCTTTTTGACCATAAATATTTAAATTGCCTGCCTTATTTTAAAAAGGCGAATCCGACTTCTGAGAATATCGCAAAGCTTATTTATGCCAAGATGAAGGAAAGGCTAGAGGATGGGCCTGCGATCGTGCGCTCGGTTAAGGTTTGGGAGACGGAAAATAGCTGTGCTACGTATTATGAGCCATGAAGAAGGCCATCGTTCTTTTATCCGGGGGGCTGGATTCATCCACTGTGCTTTATATCGTCAAGCGCCAAGGTTTTGATATTAATTGTCTCATTTTTGATTATGGCCAGCGTCATAAAAGGGAATTAGAGTCAGCCAAAATGATCGCGCGCGCCTCCCTAAGCCGTTTTACGGTGCTTAAGATAACCTTGCCCTGGAAGGGATCATCGTTATTGGATAAGGAGTTTAAGATACCGCGCGTCAACGGCGCCAGAAAGCCGGTTTCCAAGCTGGTTGCCAAAGAGATACCATCAACGTATGTGCCGGCGAGGAACACGATCTTTTTAAGTTTCGCTCTCTCTTACGCGGAAGCGATAGGGGCGTCGGATATTTTTATTGGCGCTAATGCCCTGGATTATTCGGGGTATCCTGATTGCAGGCCGGCGTATTTTAAGCAGTTTAATAGATTGGCCAGATTAGCCACGAAGCGCGGCATAGAACGCGAAGATATCAGGATACAAACGCCGCTCGCGCGTTTAAGGAAGTCAGAGATCATAAAATTAGGTTTAAAATTAGGGGTGCCTTATAGTAAGACCTGGTCGTGTTACGCGGGTGGAAAGAGGCCCTGCGGCAGATGCGACAGTTGTGTTTTTCGCGCCAAAGGTTTTAGAGAAGCGCGCTCAACAGACCCCTTGTTGGGTTCTTTAGCGAGATCATGAAAATAGCAAAGATAGCGGAAATATTTGATAGTGTCCAGGGTGAAGGTATCTATGCCGGAGTAAGGCAGGTCTTTGTAAGATTTTTTGGCTGTAATCTAAAATGTTCGTTCTGTGATACCCCTTTGGCGGCATATTTTGAAAAAACGCCGGATGAGTTGTGCTCTGAGATCTCAAAATATAGCAATTTTCATTCTATTTCGCTGACCGGCGGTGAACCTTTGTGCCAGGCCGATTTTCTAAAGGATCTTCTGCCGCGTACGCGCGCCTTACAACACAAGATCTATCTTGAGACGAACGGCGCGTTACCGCAAGAATTGCAAAAGATCATTGACGGCGTGGATATTATCGCCATGGACATGAAATTACCGTCATCAACACGGGGTTCTTCGCAATGGCCGCAACACGAGGGTTTTTTGAAAGTGGCTTTGAAGAAGGGAGTCTTTATAAAAATGGTCATAACGAAAGAAACTGAGCTTGAAGATATTTTTAGGGCGCGCGCCATTATAAGAAAGGCGAATCCATGTATTTCCGTTATCTTGCAGCCGGATTGGCATGACGGTTGCGCGACACTTTTAGATAAGATGGTATCTTTTAAGAGGGAGCTTGTATTATACGGTATACACGATGTAAGGATCTTGCCGCAAGCGCATAAGGTAGCTGGAATTAAATAAGTGCGCCAGTTATGAGTTATCGAGTTCACGAGTTCACGAGTTTAGGCGCGTGGGATACTATGAAGAAAAAATTATCTTATGAAGGGTTACAGGGGCATATACGCCGTTTAAAGACGCCGGATATTGAGGTATGGAAAAACCAATATCCTGACAAAAAATATGTCATAACCATTGATATTCCGGAATTTACCTGTATCTGCCCTAAGACCGGATTGCCGGATTTTGCTGTTATATTGATAGAATACATGCCATCAAAATACTGCGTGGAATTAAGGTCTCTGAAAGAATATATTACTTTTTATCGTAATGTAGGCATTTTTCACGAACATTTTGCCAATAAACTTTTTGATGATCTTGTAGGTTCATGTAAACCGCGCTGGGTTAAGATAACTACGCGGTTTAATCCCAGGGGCGGCATTACAACGACCGTGACAAGGGAGTCAAAGAACACGAAAGAATAGCGGATGAGAAAGATCACTGAAAAAAATATTATTGATACTATCAGCCGTCTTTGCCTGGATTCTAATATCAATTTACGCAGAGATGTTGAAAAAGCTCTCCTTCGGGCTGTGGAGAAAGAAAATAATAAACAGGCGCGCAAGATATTAAAGCAGTTATTGGAAAATGCCAAGATAGCAAAGTCAGAGCGTATTCCGCTCTGCCAGGATACCGGCCTGCCTATTGTTTTTGTGGATATTGGGCGTGGAGTTGATATAACAGGCCTTGATATGGAGAGCGCTATCAATAGAGGCGTCAGAGATGGCTACGATCGAGGGTTTTTGAGGAATTCTGTAGTCCGCGACCCGTTACAGCGCAGTTTACTTTCAGGTTTTACGCCCTGCGTTATACATTTTGGGCTAGGCCGTCATAAAGGTTTAAGATTGACTGTGCTGCCTAAGGGTTTTGGCTGTGAGAACAAGACGAAACTTATTATGTTGTATCCTACCGCTACGATGGCAGAGATAAAGAAATCCATTATTTCTGCCGTGATAGAAGCCGGCCCTGACGCGTGCCCGCCTTATATCTTAGGCATAGGCATAGGGGGTTCTGCTGATTATGCCTGCCAGCTTTCCAAAAAAGCGCTTTTGAGGCCTATTGATAAAAAAAGCGGGCTCAAACATGTGGCGAGGCTGGAAGAGGAGTTGTTAAAAGAGGCTAATAAGCTTGATATCGGGCCTATGGGTTTAGGTGGTAAAACGACTGTGCTTGGAGTAAATATTCTGGCGCATTCTACGCATATCGCCGGGTTTCCCATATGCGTCAATATTAGTTGTCATGCCTTAAGGAGCGCCAGTGCTTTACTTTCTTAGAGATCTGGTTAAACTTCAAACGCCTGAGGATAAGGTATTCTCGCGTCTACGCGCAGGCGATGAAGTCTTATTGACCGGTGAGATCTTTACTGCCAGGGACCAGGCGCATAAGCGGTTGGCAGCGTTGATCAAAAAAGGCGCGAAATTACCTTTTGACTTAAAGGGGCAGATCATTTATTACTGTGGGCCTACGCGTACCCCGCCAGGAAAAACAATAGGTTCTTGCGGCCCTACGACGAGCGCGCGCATGGATAAGATGACTAAGCCTTTGCTTGCCTGTGGGTTAAAAGGCATGATAGGAAAGGGCAGGCGCAGTGAAGAGGTCAGGGGGCTTATAAAAAAACATAAAGCCGTCTATTTTCTGGCGACAGGCGGCGCCGGAGCTTTTTTGTCAAAGCGGGTGTTATCTGTAAAACCTGTTTGTTTCAAAGAGCTTGGCCCGGAGGCTGTCTATAAGGTCAGCGTAAAAGATTTTCCTTTGATAGTTGGCATTGATTCGCGAGGCACGGATATTTTTAAGAGAGGCAGATCATGATGAGGCAGGATGGGCGCGGGTATTGCAACATGCGTAAAGTGACAGTTGCCAGGAAATATTTAAAACACGCGGAAGGTTCATGCCTTATAGAAATAGGTGATACAAGAGTAGTTTGCTCGGCGGGCTTTGAAGAGGGCGTACCGCCATTTTTAAAAGGTAAGGGTACAGGTTGGGTGACCGCGGAATACGGCATGCTGCCGCGTTCCTGTTGTTCGCGCGTAAACCGCGACCGGTCCAAGTCAGGCAGGGTTTTTGAGATACAGCGCCTCGTGGGCAGGTCTTTGCGTTCAGCTGTAGCTATGAAAGAATTAGGGGAGAGGACTATTTATATAGATTGCGATGTTATCCAGGCAGACGGCGGCACCAGGACTGCTTCTATAACGGGGAGCTTTATAGCGCTTGTTGATTGCCTGAGCGCGATGAAGAAAAAGAGGCTGATATCCAGGTTCCCTATTACTGAATTCGTAGCCGCGACCAGCGTAGGCATTGTTGAGGGTTCAAAGATCCTGGATCTGACCTATGAGGAAGATTCAAAGGCCGACGTGGACTTAAACGTTGTCATGGTATCAAGCGGTGATTTTATTGAGATCCAGGGGACTGCTGAGCGCAAACCTTTTTCAAAGCAGGAGTTGGATGAACTGCTGGTAATAGCCGCGAAAGGCGTTGGGTCGCTTATTAGTATGCAGAAGGAATTATTGAAAGACGTCAAATAAATTATGCCGCATCGCTTAGAACTTTTAGTCGCTACCAGAAATAAAAAAAAATTAAAAGAGATCAAAGAGATACTCGCGTATATGAAGCTTAAGATAACCTCTTTGGCTGATTATAAAAATATGCCCTGTATAGTAGAAGACGGCAGGACTTTCGCGCGTAACGCCATTATCAAGGCCTCTACTATAGCTCAATTTACAAAAAAACTTGTGTTAGGCGAGGATTCTGGCCTTCAGGTGAAAGCCTTGGGCAATAGGCCTGGTGTGTATTCGGCTCGTTACTCAGGAGCCGGCGCAACGGATAAAAAGAACAACTTAAAATTGCTTAAAGAACTTAAAAATGTGCCTCTAAAGAAAAGAATGGCTCGTTATCAATGTAGCGTGGCCCTGGTTGATCAAGGAGGCCTTGTAGGTGTTGTTTCAGGGCAGTGCGATGGGGTAATAGGCTTTAGGCCGAAGGGCAGATGTGGTTTTGGCTATGATCCAGTATTTGTTATTGAGAAATATGGCAAGACTTTTGCCGAATTGGGGCCCGCAGTGAAACATACTATGAGCCATCGCTATAAGGCGTTAATGAAATTGCGCTTTCTTATGGGACGATATTTGAAAAGATCTCACCGAGTTTCTTCATAATATTCTCACCGATGGGCTGGAGTTTATATTTAGGTTCTTTGACCGTGCCCGTTACTTTGATGGCGGTCAAGCCGGCCGCTTTACTGATGGTCTCCGTGGCTTTTTGTTCAACGTTGTTTATTTCTCCATTAGGGCCCGGCAAAGAGACCTGCGTGTTCACAATAAAGTCCAGCGTACCGTCAAATGATATCTTTCCTTCAGCTATAAGCCCTAGCTCAGGCCCTAAAAGCTCCAGATTATTAGTAGTGGCGCAACTGTCAGCAATATAGAAGTCGCCTTGCGCGCGGGTAAAAACTACATGGCTGAATCTTGATATAAATAAGAAGTTGCCCAGTCCTTTTAATGGGTTGAACTCTCCTACGCTGCCGTCTTTAATGACAAAGGCGCCGTTGCCCTTTATACTGTTTAAATCGTTGTCTTTGCCATTGACGGATATATTCAATGCCGCTACCCCGTAAAAATTCTTGTCTTTTATCGGCATATCAAGCCTTAGGAGCGATAGGTCTATATCCTGCAGGATGCCTTTAGCGGAGTATGTAGTTGTATTATCTAAGAATTTGACGCTGCCTTTTATAAGGCCCTTGCCGCCGTAGGCGTCAAAATACAAACCGTTTATAAGGCCTTCCTTTTGGGCCTGGCTATAGTTTAACGCGATATTTTTTATTGTATAGCCTGAGAATTTTAAAGTCTTGCTATGGCCCGTTACTTTAGCGTTCCAGATCTTATAATTTTTTACAGGCCCGGAGGCTTCAATATCAAGAACGCATTTTCCAACATACTTGGGCCCTGCTATGTCTGATATGTCTAAGATCATCGATCCCTGCAGGTTCATGTTCCCCTTTGAGCTGTTAAACTCACCCTTTATGTTTAACCCTGAGTTCTCCAATTGGCCTTTTAGGGAGGTGACACGCAGGATATTTCCATCTTTTGTAAATTCCGATTGAAGTTTTGATATTTTGCCAATAATGATCACGCTGACAGCAGGGGCGCTGAAGTCTTTGAGCGTGCCGTCAAAACTATAAGTATCATTTTGATATTTAAAGGCGTCAATATGCAATTGGCAGCTTTGGGCCGCTAAGTCAAATTTAAGATGGCCTGACTCAGTTTCAAATTTTAGGTCATTTTCCGGCAGGGTCAGGCCCATGTTTTCCAATTTAGCCTCTCCGGATATTAAAGGCGTGGTGTTGCCTGTCAGGCCTAACTTTACGTGGATCTTGACATCTGTTGTCCCGGAGATATCAAAAGCCGGAAGTTTGGCATCCTTGGGCAAGAGGGATGGCAGTTTTTGCAGGTCTAAAATGCCGCTTAGATCAAGATCAAGAATGTTTTGTTTTATTTTACCTTCGGCTGTTATCGTTGATCCAAGGGCCTTGAACTCAGCGTTTTCAATTGTCACATTGTTGTCCTTAAATTTTAAATTTGATGTGATACCGGATATTTTGCCTATATTGTTAATGCCTGATATATCCGCGCTTTTTATTTTAGCTGTTCCTTCGTAAGAGAAAATTTTGTCGCTCTGAGTTTCAAAAGTCTCAGAAGTCCCGAAGGGTATAGTCAGCCAGATATAGCTTTCTAAAGCCCCATTTTGAAGTGTTAGCGCGTCTTTTTTGGCGTTTATACCTGAGAGGCCTATAACTCCTGATATTTTCGCGATATTATCTTTTAAGAAAAAGTCAAAAATACTCTTTTCTATTTTTGCGTTAGTTTCAGCTGTATTTTTAATATCTAATATGGCATTGTCGCAAGTTATCTTTCCGTGATAAACAGCTTTTTTAAAGTCGTCCGCGATAATTTCCATAGTCATTGTTCCAAAGCAATCAGCATCCCGGAGCCAGATGTTTTGATCTCGCGCGTTAGCGTCCTGGATCGTGAATTGGGCATTGATGATGGAATTGTTTTTTGTCCTGGTATAACCCGCCTTCAGTTCTGTGAGAGTGGCGTTATCTAACCATGGGGCTGCGGCTTTTAAGTATGGTTCGTAAGCCTTTGCGTCAAAATTTTTTGCAGAAGCTAGAGCTGTAATATTTTGGTTAGCGAAAGAATATGAGGCTTTGACAGATATGTTTGTTTTCTTTGTATTTTTTATAAGCTCAATATCAGCCTGCGCGTTTATTTTATTCCACGACAGGCCGCATAATAGGTTGTTTAATTTCAGAGCCATAGAAACAGGCGCCTGAAAAGAGTTGTCCGTAAAGGTTATTTCAGAGCCGTTTATATTTAGGTTTTTTATAAGAAAAACAGGCGTTTTGTTTTCGGATGGTTTGTCTGGTTTGTTGACGAGGTATGAGATGTTGAGGGTGTTGTCTTGCCGGCGTATTATATCCAGGCGCAGGCCTGCGATCTTTATGGATGGCACTACTATCTTTTTTTCCTTTAAGAAGGGCAAGATAAGAAATGACGCCGAGGCTTCTTTTACAAAACAGAGTTCTTTTTTGGGGTCTCCCTTATCAAATAATACAATATCGTTTGCTACCAGGCCGCGCAAGATGTTGAAACTCAGTTTTCCAAGAGTGACCCTTCCTTTGGTAATACTGGATAATCCTGAGACGATCTTTTTTTCTACAAAAGTGGGCAGGAATATTTCATTTATGTAATAGAGGCCGCCAGCTGCCCAAAGGAAAAGCACTACAAGAACAATATGGATGTTCTTTATTTTCATTAACTTTCAAAAAGTAACCAGGGCATTCTGCGGTTTTGTTTCATCCATTTTTTTATTATGACATGGCCGACAAGGCGGAATGCGGCATTTCTGAAATGCAGATTGAGGAGTAAAGAGAATGATCGGTAGAGAGAATAAAATTTAGCGTATGCCTTCATGACGCTTGTCTGTAGCTCTCGGGCGGATAATAATTTAGGTTTGAATACGATGTGCTGGCCGTCGTATAAGCTCCAGTCTTTGGTGAATATGCGCTTCTGCGCTTCCAGCACTTCATAGACTTTTGTGCCTGGAAGGGGCGTGAGTATCATCATTTGAATAGTATCGATCCTCTGTTTTATGGCAAATTTTAAGGTGTCTAAGATAGTCTTTTTACTGTCGTCATCACCGCCGAGCACGAACATGCCGTGGATCTTGATCCTTCTTTTATGAAAAGAGCGGACAGCGCTTATTATGTCTTCAAGGGTCTGTTTTTTTTGATACGCCTTTAGTGTCATTGGGTTGATAGATTCAAAACCTACGCAGGCGACTTTACATCCGGCGCGGCTCATTAAGTCTAATAGTTCGCTATCTTTTGTGACGTCGCAACGGACCTGGCAGACCCAGTCATCTATTTTATTTAATAACATCAGCCCTAACAAAATTTTAGTGCGTTTGGGATCCGCGGTAAAGTTATCATCGCAGAAGAAGAATGCCTTTGTGTTTCTGGCTTTTAATTCTTCTATGATGTTTTCCGCGCTGCGAAAACGGTATTTGCGGCCAAACATTTTGGTGACGGAACAGAAACTGCAATCAAAAGGACAACCGCGGGAAGTGGAGACAGGCATGATGAGGGGCCTTGAGCCATATCCTTTTATCAATGAAAAATCAGGGATTGGTAAGGTATCAAGATCTTCTATGGGTGAGCCAAAGACTATTGGTTCAGGCCTTTTGCCCTCAACAACGTCAATAATGACACCTTCAGCTTCTCCGACAACGGCCTGCCTGGCGAACTTTAGCGCTTCTTCGGGCAGGAGGCTGGCGTGGACGCCGCCGATTATTACCTTATTTTTAGGGAATTTTTTGGCTATTTCGTAGCCGCGCTGAGCTGTGGAGGTCAAGATTGAGATACCGACGACATCCGCGCCCAAGTGTTGATAGTCAGGCGCGAGGATGTCTTCGTTATATATCTCTACTTCATGGCCCCTGTTTTTTAGTATAGTCCCCAGATAAACAGGGCCTAATAGGGGCATGGATATTTTGCTATAGACATTGGCCTCGCTTGAACGAGGTTCTATAAGCACTATTTTCATCTTGAGCACTGTGCTTAAGCAGGGACTACTATCTTACGCACATTGATGGCGCGCGGGCCTTTGGCAGAATTTTCAACGTCAAATTCTACGTCTTGGCTTTCTGTAAGATCAGAGAAAGATACTTCTACAAGGCTGGACTGATGAAAAAATACTTCTCTGCCGTCAGTATCGGCTATGAAACCAAAGCCTCTGTCGTTTACCAATTTCTTTATTTTTCCTGTATGCACTTTGAGCCTCCTTGTTATAAAAAAATAAGGCCCGGCTCTATAAAGAGACCGGACCTTATTTTTCCGTTCTAGGTTATAGTTTGACTACGTTCGTAGCCTGTTCACCTTTAGGGCCTTTTTCTATTTCAAACTCTACTTGCTGGCCTTCGTCTAAAGATTTGTAACCTTCTCCCTGAATAGCAGTGTGATGCACGAATACATCCTTACCATTCTCTGGAGTGATGAAACCGTAACCTTTTTGGTTACTAAACCACTTAACAACTCCCTTTGCCATTATCTTGTTACCTCCTTTGCGCAAAATTATAGTAAACCCCGTTAGAAGCCTTTATCACCTTTACCTGCTAGATAATTTAGCTTTCTAACGGGGCAAACAATGACTTGAATAAAAAACCGCAAGGTTAGATATCCTTCCCTTGCGGTGTCTAGACTTCTAATCTTTTGTTTACTACGAAAATAAGTTTAACATACTTCTCCCAGATGTCAAGTTTTAATTATAGCGTTTTTCTAAATAATTCAAAATAGCGCAAGACGCTTTTTTGGCCATCCCCATTGCTTCTATAACAGTTCCTTCACCCGCGGTAATATCTCCTCCGGCGAAAACTCCCTTTATGGAAGTTTCCATAGTCTCAGGGTTGATCGTGACGTTGCCGTATTGATCAATTGCAAGCCGAGGCGTAACGCTGGTAAGTATTTTGTTGGCCCCTGATCCTATAGCTATTATAGCAAGATCGCAATCAGCTTCAAAAGAGCTGTCAGGAATGACGATCGGCCTGCGCCTGCCGCTGTTATCCTGCTCTGCGAGTTTACACCGCGAAGAACGCATCTTTCTGACAAAACCTTTTTCATCGCCTACGAAGCTTTCAGGTTTTACTAAAAGGTCGAATTTGACGCCTTCTTCCCTGGCATGTTCTATTTCAAGCCGGCGCGCCGGCATCTCTGCCTCAGTGCGCCTATAGGAAATAGAGGTATCCTGCTCAATTCCATTCATATGCTGGAGCCTTAGGGCAACACGTGCCGCGTCTATCGCCGTATTCCCGCCCCCTATAACTATTATATGTTTGCCTATATTGACCGGTGTGTGGTATTCGGGAAATTTATGGGCGCGCATCAGGTTAACTCTGGTTAAAAATTCATTCGCCGAATAAATATTGCACAAATTTTCGCCAGGAATACCTATAAAAGAAGGCACGCCTGCGCCAAGTCCAAGGAAAATGGCGCGAAAACCTTCGGCGAAAAGCTCATCTATCGTTTTTACTCTGCCGATAATGTAATTAGTTTTTATTTCAACGCCTAGTTTTTTAAGCGAATCTATCTCAAGATCCAAAATATTGTTCGGAAGCCTGAAAGGAGGGATGCCGTATCTTAAGACCCCGCCAGTTTTATGCAGCCCTTCGAAAATGACGGCCTTAATACCGCGCTTTGCCAGTTCTCCGGCGCAGCATAAGCCGGCTGGGCCTGAACCGACGACAGCTACTTTCATCCCAGAATATTTATTATTGCCTTCTGCTTTTGCCTGGAGGCCTTTACGGGCGCCGTTGTCTCCTACAAATCTTTCTAGAAAATGGATATTTATGGCCTCTTTAGACGCAAATGGTGATCGTTTATTAGTAAACACACAGGCCTTGCGGCATTGATATTCGGCCGGGCATATCCGTCCGCAGATAGAAGGGAAGTTATTCTTTTGACAGATGGTAAAATACGCGCCGTCGTGATCTTTTTTAGTTATCTGGTTTATAAATGCCTTAATATCAATACCGACAGGGCAACCCGCTATGCATTTGGGGTCTTTACATTGGATGCAACGCGCCGCCTCTTGCAGCGCTTCTTGTTCGGAAAAGCCCTGTACTACTTCATCAAAACCCTTAACCCTGGGAATGATGTCTTTTTCCTTAGGCCTAATTGGTTCTTTTTTCATATCCGGCAAATATGTTTTTCTTTTTCACAATAAATACTATTACGTTTTGAGAGCTCATCCCAGTCGATTTGGCTCGCGTCAAATTCAGGGCCGTCAACACAGCTGAATTTCACTTCGTTGTTTACGCTGACCCTGCAGCAGCCGCACATACCGGTACCGTCAACCATGATAGCGTTAAGAGAAACAAGGGTTAGCACTCCTAACGGTTTTGTTATTACGGAAACAGTCTTCATCATGGGTATGGGGCCTACGGCATATACAAGATCATATTTTGAGCTTTCAAGCAGTTCTTTGAGGGCTTGGGTTACAAATCCCTTGCGGCCATATGAACCATCGTCTGTTATGACAATGCATTCGTCTGAGGCTGTTTTTAATTCGCGTTCAAGGATTAAAAGTTCTTTATTGCGAGATCCGATTATGGCGGTAACATTATTGCCGGCATCTTTTAATGCCTTGGCAACAGGCAGTATCTCAGCGATGCCTACACCTCCGCCTACTAGTATGACTTTTCCGTAGCGCTTGATGTCAGTAGGATGTCCCAGAGGTCCGGTAATAGAATAGAGGGAGTCTCCTGTTTTTGTAGCAGCCAGCAACCTTGTGGTAAGCCCGGCTTCTTGCGCGATAAGTTCAATAGAGCCTTTGCTTGGATCAGCCTTTACGATGGTCAAAGGTATTCTTTCGCCTTCTTCCTTTACCATCAGGACAACGAACTGTCCCGCCTTTGCTTTGGCGGCGATATCAGGTGATTGGACAATGACCTTTACTATCCGCGCGCCTTTATCGCTGGCCAAAACTTCCTTACTTAATATTTTCATAGCGCTTCATTTTCTTAAAAAATCCAGCAGGGTTGTTATTATCGTTAAAGGATCCGGAGGGCAGCCTGGAATATGTAAGACGACCGGAAGGATATCTTTTACAGGGCCTTGGACGTAATAAGAATCTTTAAATAATCCTCCGTCTAAAGCGCAATCTCCGCAGGTAATGACAAATTTAGGCTCAGGCATGGCTTCATAGGTCTTCTTGAGGGCCATAAACATATTTTTGGATACGGGGCCGGTGGCCAAAAGGCAGTCTGCGTGCCTGGGCGAGGCTACAAATTGGATGCCAAACCGCTGTAAGTCATAAATAGGGTTATTTGCCGCGATGATCTCTGATTCGCATGCCCCGCAAGAACCGGTGTCAACTTCGCGTATATGCAGGGACCTGCCGAATTTTTTCCGGATCAATGAGCTCAATTCAGAACCGGCCGACTCTATCTCTTTGGATAGTTTAAGCCCAATGTGCCGGGTGACGACGCCTTTTAAGATCCTATTTTTTAGTATATGCAGCATAGCTTAAAGATCGTTTCCTGAATATGACAGATCAAAGCTTTTGTTACACAGCGGAAAATCAGGGATAATATTCCCTAATACGGCATACGATAGCCCTTGCCAGTTGAGAAAAGACGGGTCAACTATCTTGCATCTCTGGATCAAGCCCGTGGGGTCTGTTTTAAGCCAGTACAAAACCGGCCCGCGCCATCCTTCCGCGTAACCTAAGGCACTGCCGCCTTTTGATACAGGCCCTGTTCTTAATATTTCGCCTTTATTAAGCCTTGCCGTGAATTCTTCAGTCAAACGGCATGATTCTTTGAATTCAGAGATCCTGACCCTTAATCTGGCTAAGACATCTCCGGATTCCTGTGTTGCCATTTTAAGTTTGGCTTCTTTGTATATGTCCGAAAAATACTTTCTCAAATCCGTAGGTATGCCTGAAGCGCGCGCGATAAGGCCGACTACGCCCAAGTCCTCGGCGGTTTTTCTGCGTAAAACTCCCGTAGTATCCACTCTGTCCATAAAAGAAACGCTGGAATATAACATTTTAACCAATTCATCAAAATCATGTTTTATGTGTTTCAGGGCATCAATAAGTATTTGTTTCTTGTTTTCGTCAATATCGGTTAAAACTCCCCCTACGGTATTGATCGATCTAAGATATCTGCTGCCGGTAAGCCTATCGTTTAATTGAAGGATCGCTTCTTTAATGATCGAGGCATAGGCAGAGGGGAAGCTAAACCCTACATCAGTTGCTATGCCGCCTATATCATTCGCGTGATTATACATGCGTTCAAGTTCTAAGAAGATGCATCTTAAATAAGCCGCTTGTGTTGGTATAAGCGCGCCCGATATCTTTTCCGCGGCCTGGGTAAAAGCAAGGCTATGGGCAAAACTTGAGTCGCCTGAGATACGTTCTGAGAGCTTGATCGCGTCAGGATAACGCTTGCCTTCAAAGAGTTTTTCTACGCCCCTATGCGTGAATCCAAGCCTTAGCTCTAAGTTTATGATAGGCTCTCCGGCAACGCTGAATCTGAAATGCCCAGGCTCAATTATTCCTGCGTGCACCGGCCCGACAGGGACTTCAAATATGCCATCGCCTTCCACCCTGGCAAATTTATAATCGCTTGGATCGCCGTATTGTATTTTTTGAAAATCTTTACGCAAGGGATAATTTTCTTTGGCGCAGACTTCATCGTGCAGCCTCAGCCGTCTCAGGTCGGGATGGCCCTTTGGCTCGATCCCGAACATTTCCCAGATCTCTCTTTCAAAGAGATTTGCTGAGTATATGCTCTTTGCCAGTGAATCAAAGCATGGAACATCCTGAGCGACAGCTATACTGGCTGTGATCCAGCGGCTGTTCTTAAGATCTAAGAATATAGCATTGATCCTGTAGTTTCCTGTTTCTCTTCTTTCATCCAGAGCAAAAAGCGCCATGACCGGAGAAAAAAGTATCTTATGCAGCGCCAGGCAGGTATTTTTAAAATCCCGCGGATCTATTTGTAAAACCACTTCATCCGGATAGGGCATGGAAACGGAAAGCGGGTTAAGATCCACGAACTTATTTTTTATGCCTGGAATAATTTCTGGATGATCCATGTGAGGTCCTTATTTGTAAAAAGCAGAGCGATCCATAGCGCGCAGATCGGAAAGGACAAGAATAAAAATGCCAGTTTTCCGCTTAAGGGTTCTTTTTCCACAGACATGCCCTTAGGCGCGTTGCCGAATAGTATTTTACTAAAATGATGCACGACCGCGCCAAAAATAATGGCGATAAAACCCAATAATAAAAAAGCTACAAGATAAGACCCTTTAAGAAAAGCGGAGCATATGATCAAGATCTCGCTTATAAAAATAGAAAAAGGCGCCATGCCCGCGAGGGCAAAAGCTCCCATAAGAAGCATAAACCCCGTAAATGGCATCGCGCGTAGTACTCCTCGTATGATATGCATATTATGCGTCTGGTATTTATTGACGACATTACCGGCGCCAAAAAACATAAGTGACTTTGTTACGGCATGATTAAATATATGCAGCAAGGCGCCGCCTATGCCTAATGCCCCGCCTATCCCAAAGCCGATAGAGATGATGCCTACATGTTCAATGCTATGATAAGCAAGCAATCTCTTTAGGTCTTTCTGTACCAGAATAAAGCCGCATGATATAGCCAAAGAGAGCATACCCAATAAGATCATCAGGTTGCCAAAATACGCAAAACCAACTCCCTTGATCACGATAATGCCAAATCTTAAAATGGCGTATATTGCAGTTTTTAATAATACCCCGGAGAGAAGCGCGCTTATGGGAGCCACGGCCTGGCTATGCGCGTCGGGCAGCCAGGTATGCATGGGCGCCAGGCCTGCCTTTGTCCCGTATCCTACGAGGATAAAAATAAACGCGACTTTGAGGATATTTTTATCCAATAGATGCGCCACTGGCACAATGTCCGACCAGTTGAGGCTCTTGCTCAATCCGGAAATAGAAAGCGCGTAGACAAGAAGTATTGTGCCTAAAAGCGCGAAAATGATGCCCACGGAACAAATGATGATATATTTCCACGCGGCCTCAACTGATTCTTTAGAATTATAAAATCCCACAAGGAACGCAGAGATAAGAGTGGTCATTTCAATGGCCACCCATAGTATGCCCAGGTTATTCACGGCAGGGACTAAGAACATGGAAAAGCAGAACAGATCAAAAAGGCAGTAATAGAACCTGGCTTTATTCTCTGATATTGCCTTATTCGCGATGTCTTTTTTGATGTAGCCGATAGAATAAATGGATGCCGCGAAAGCTACTACTGAGATGACCAGTATGAAATACGCGCTTAAGAGGTCCAGGTATATAAAACTCCGAAAAACCTTGGCGCTGTTTGATAATATCATTTCTATGAACAGGCCTATCGCGCAACACAATACCGTCAGATAACCGATGCAATTGACTATCCCAAAGATCTTTCGCTTCCCGAGGAACAATGCGCCTATGGAAAGCAAGGCTGGTATTCCCAGTATCAAAGATATCTGCATGCCTTATCCCTTCAAACGCGAAAGTTTATTTACATCAATGTGCGTAAAAAGTTTGTTGATACGAAAGACAAAAATGCCCATTATCAGAACACTCATGAACACGTCAAAGAAGATGGCGATCTCCACAAAAAAAGGCATACCTCCGGAGACCGTTGAGGCAAGCATGAATAACCCATTCTCCATGACTAATAGCCCTATGATCTGCGCGAGCGCGGACATCCGGGACATCATTAAAAACATACCGGCCAAAATGATAAAAAAAGCTATGGCCATCACACCGATTAGTATAGCTTGGCCAAAAACAGCCAAACGCGCGGCAAAGATCCAGGACAAATAGGTAAACGCCATAGCCCATATCAGGGACAACTGTGGATTTATAAATAGGCCCAGGTTTTCATTTGCCCTTATTCTTCTGATGGTCCGGTATAAAAAATGCGGTATAAGAGAAACTTTTAAAACGAATAGCAGCACCGCGATGATATATAGATCCAGCCTGTGCTCGCTAAACGCCATGATCAAAGTCAGCGCGAATAGGCAGAACGACTGGAAACGAAAGCCGCGGATCAAAGCAGGCATTCTTTTCGCGATGACCATGAGATATGTTGAGGCTAAAACCGTAAATAATATTATACCCTGCATGTTATACTCCTACGATCGCGCATACACAAGCTATGACACCTAAAACAAAAGCAAATTCCAGAAAATCTGCTACCCGCAACAGCCTCATCTTGGCGACGGCCACCTCTACCAAAGCCGCTGCGATAGAAATAAGGATTATCCTGACACAATACCATGAGGCCCAGGAGAACGCCTGTGCCAAATTTTCGTAAGAAGGCAGGCAGATCGGGAAGACTATC
Source organism: Candidatus Phelpsiimicrobium noxiivivens (assembly GCA_001873995.1). Lineage (GTDB taxonomy): Bacteria > Omnitrophota > Gorgyraeia > Velamenicoccales > Velamenicoccaceae > Phelpsiimicrobium > Phelpsiimicrobium noxiivivens. The sequence continues at coordinate 29,089 of MNVR01000035.1, read as the reverse complement.
TGGGCGATCAGGAAAAAGAATACCATCTGTTTTATGTAAGAAGCCATCTCGATCAATGCCAGCGGCCTGCCAGAATACTCTAATACCATGGCCTCGTGCACCATGGTCAATTCTAAATGTGTCTCTTGATTATCCACAGGTATGCGGGAAGTTTCCGCTATGGAAACAAGGAATAAAGCGAGCGCGGCTACAATGGAAGAGACCGATATTGCATGCGCGCCGCTGAACGTGGAAATATCCGTTGAGCCGAACTGCAGAGATACCGCGAATATCACCATGCACAGCGCGGGTTCTACCAGGCTTGAAATAAACATTTCTCTTGATGAACCCATGCCGCCGAAAGAACTTCCTGTGTCCAGGGCAGCAAGAGCCAGGAAAAAACGGCCTAAAGCAAAAATAAATACCATGGCCAAAAGATCTCCCATGGTATGAGCGGGGCTTGTAAAAATAAATACAGGTATAAGAAGGGCCGCCGTAAGTGTTGAAGAAAACACCACAAAAGGCGCTGACCTGAATATCCAGGAAGCAGTCCCAGATATTACCTCACTCTTTGAAAAAAGCTTTACTAAATTATAATAGGGCTGAAAAACACTTTGGCCCTCGCGCATCCTGATATTATTCTTTATTTTTGTGATCAGGCCGCTTAACAGCGGAGCTACAGTTATAAAAAAAGCCAACTGAAGGGTCAATAGCAATATTTTGTTCATATTAAAACCACCGCATAAATACGATCAATAAAATTATCGTAATAAAGATGTACATCAAATATAGATGGATACTGCCAGGCTGAAGGCGCCTCATGGACTTGGCTGATCTAAAGACTAAAACCAGGACTGGGTCATAGAGGTATTTTTTAAAAACCTGGATCGTATGCGTTTCATAGGTGAATGATCTAACGTGATAAAACGACTCTCTGATCTTTTGCGTCTTGCGGTAAGGCAGAAGAAAAAAACTGAAGGCTATCCTAAATGGTTTTGAAAAAGCAGTCGCTGTATATTCGTTGCGCGCGTCTAATCTGTAGTAGCCGCAATCCCAGGTATTGTGACGGACTGATCTTTTTCTGCGCCAGGCACAAAAGATAACAAGGCCTGTGATTCCCAGGACAAGCAGCACCAACGCGAGCAATGGCGGGGAAAGATAAATACTTTTGCCTGCCTGTGGGTTCAGAGTGATATTATTCAAAGAAAATTGCATGTGGCTTATGTCTATATCCATGGCAGAGCCCGCGGCCCTTGTCAGGTATCTTATGATCATCGTCGCGGCCAGGCCGAAGACGATCGTTAGAAGCGATAAGAAAAACATGCCTGCTTTCATGGATAAAGAGACTTCTTTCGCTTCTTTCGCGTAATGGCTTCTAGGCCCGGCCAGGAAGGTTATTCCGAAGGCCTTGACAAAACAGGCGGCAGCTAAGCCGCTGGTTAAAGCCAGCATTACCGCGCAGAACCCCAGAAAAAGCTTGGTTCCACCTATGACGTTGAGAGCCCCTAAAAAGAACGCCTGCAAAGTCAGCCACTCGCTGACAAAACCATTCAGGGGCGGCAAGGCGGAGATCGCCATAGCGCCTAATAAAAAATAAGCCGCGGTGTATGGCATTGTTTTGATCAGGCCTCCCAACTTTTCAATATCCCGCGTGCCTGTGGCTTTATACACACTGCCGGCGCATAAAAACAGCAGGCCTTTAAAAATGGCATGGTTTACCAAATGATATAAACCGGCCATCAAAGAGAATACGGCTAGATAAGGCAGGCCCTGACTGGTAAAAAACATCGCCAGCCCTACTCCTAGCAGTATAATTCCTATATTTTCCACGCTATGGTAAGCGAGCAATTTTTTTATATCGTGTTCCATAAGGGCGTAGATAACACCTACAAGACAAGAGATCACCGCGAGGATCAGGACTAAAACTCCCCACCAGGCAGCGCTTACTCCGAGGATAAACATAACAAACCGGATGATACCATAAATAGCCGTTTTGATCATAACACCGGACATGATGCTTGAAATATGGCTTGGCGCCTGAGGATGGGCATAGGGCAGCCATATATGCAATGGCACAATACCTGCCTTGGTACCGAAGCCGATCAAGAGTGACACAAAAATAATATTTTTAGTCTGAGCAGGCATAGCCAGGCAGGCATTTTTTAAAGCAAAGAGATCAAAGGATCTCGCGTAGGAATACATGATCATGAACGCGGCTATTAAAAAGGCAGCGCCGATCTGCGTCATGACTACGTAGATCGTGCCAGCCTTGATAGATCTTTCATGCGTGGTATCAAAGACTACAAGGAAATATGAGGCCAAAGACATCATCTCCCATGCCACAAGAAATACCAACACGTTACCTGCTGTTACCACTGCCGCCATTGATAAGATAAAAATAGCCAGCAGGAACCAGGAAAGGATTATTTTTTTAAGCGGGTATTCCCCTTTTAAATAGCCGAAGGAATAGATGGCTGACGGGAGGGAAACGATAAAGATGACGAAAAGGAAGAACAGCGAAAGTGGATCGGATAGGAAAATATGTTTTGGTAAAAGATCTAACATTTTGACCGGCCGTTAGCAAATGTTTTCTATTTTTTTAGTTCGGGATTTTTTCTAGTTAATAATATTAACACTTTCTCGACTAAAATCAATATAATTCGAAAAACTATGAGATATATCGGCCTATTAAAAAGGGGGAGAGAGGTATGACCTGACCGCGGCGTTCCTTATTGTAAGAAAAAAACCTGTGATAGCCTGATCCAATTCAAAAATGGGGATGGGTAAATTCCGGCTATCAACACGCCTATCATGATAATGATGAGCGCGATCTGAAGAGGCGCGGGGTTTTTCTTCATTTCCGTGGCTTTGGGTTCATCTAAATACATATACTTTATGACCTTAACATAATAATAAACCGCGATAACGCTGTTTAAGGCGCCTGCAACGGCTAAAAATATAAATTTTGATCCAATGGCAGCCGCGAACACCATGAATTTTCCAAAAAATCCTGCTAAGGGCGGGATCCCAGCAAGCGACAAAAGAAAAACAGCCAGCATAAACGCCGAAACTGGGTCTTTTTTGGAGAGTCCCGCGTAATCTTCGATATTGTCGCTTCTTATTGAGTTAGAAATAAGGACTATGCATCCGAAAGCCCCAAGGTTCATTAAGGTGTAGGCAAAAATATAATACAAGGCGCCTTCTGTGCCGGACGCGGTTCCTACGACAAAGCCGATCAGTATATAACCGGCCTGCGCTATGGAGGAATAGGCTAACATGCGTTTTATATTGGTTTGTGAGATGGCGATGATATTCCCTATGGTCATTGTAAAGACCGATACGAGCATAATGATAGTCACACAGTCCGCGTATAGAGGTAAGAAATTTCTTGTGAATATGCGCAGAAGCACAGCGAAACCTACAGCTTTGGGCCCTACGGAAATAAACGCGGAGATAGACGTGGGCGCTCCCTGATAGGCATCCGGCGCCCACATATGGAAGGGCACAAGCGCGCATTTGAAACTCAAGCCTGCCAGGATGAATAAAAGCAAAACTGATGATATCAGAGCGTTGGTTGGGGCTGTCTTTAGTGTGTTGGCTATTGCTGACAGATCCATAGTGCCGAACACGCCATAAATAAGTGAGATGCCGTAGAGCATGATCCCTGTTGAGAGCGCGCCGAAAATAAAATATTTTAAAGCGCCTTCGCTTGAAAGATCGTCGTGTTTGAAAAAGCCCACAAGGATGTAGGAGGCCAAAGAGAGCATCTCTAAGGATATGTAGATCATAATGAGGTTGTTGGACGACACGGCCAACAACATGGCTATGGTGGCGCTGAGAAGGAGAAAATAATATTCTCCAATATGACCGCTCTGTAACGTTTTATAGCCCATGGAGATCAGGATGATGACGCCTGTGATAAATAGGCAGATAACTTTAAAAAAAGTTGAGAACGCGTCATCCGTGAGCATATTAAAAAATAGGCTGGCATGCGTTGTATTTACGCGGGGCAAAAAGAGCGATGCTAGAACGACCGCCGTGAGAGCGAGCGCGCCTAAGAGGCCTTTGCTTCTCATCAATAAAGAACAGACTAGGATGGCCAGAGCAAAGACTAGTAATATAACTTCCGGCAAAATGAATTGAAATGTTTCTATAAAGCTCAAAATGCTATTCCTCCTAAGTTTTGAACAAGCGCGCTGATAGCCGCTATCTGATACTTAAGGGCTGATAAAGGATATATACCTATAATGACTACTATTATCAAAAGCGGTATGAGTGTCAGGAGTTCGCGCTTATTTATATCGGATATCGCGGACCATTTTTCATTCACTGGGCCTAATAGGATCCGTTGAAGCATGTATAAGAAATAGCCCGCGGTTATGATCAAACCCAGGCTTGAGATGATCGTTATCAATTTAAATGTTGGATATGTTCCCAAGAGAGACATGAATTCGCTGATAAATCCGCTTAGGCCTGGAAGGCCTAAAGAAGCGAGAGCGAATACGGATAACATACCGGCATAGACAGGCATTTTTACGCCTAGCCCTCCGAATTTATCAAGTTCTCTTGTGTGGGCGCGGTCATAGAGAACGCCTACGAGAAAGAACATGCCTGCGGTAATGATACCGTGATTGAACATCTCAAGCAGGGCGCCGTTAAATCCCGTTGCCGTCATGCTGGCCAAACCCAACATGACAAATCCCATATGGCTGACGGATGAATAGGCTACCATTTTTTTGAAATCTGTCTGTGCCATTGCCACTAGAGCGCCATAGATGATGTTTATCATTCCTAAAATAGCGAATGGCAGGATAAAGTAATGCGCCGCGTCTTTTAGGATAGGGAAACTTATCCTAAAAAAGCCGTATCCGCCCATTTTGAGCAATACCCCGGCAAGCAAGACACTTATAGGAGTGGGCGCTTCCACATGCGCGTCCGGCAACCATGTATGGAAAGGAAACACGGGCACTTTTACTGCGAACCCCAGATAAAAGGCTATAAATATGAGGATCTGAACGCTAAGTGTCAAAGCGCCGCCCGTTTTAGTAAGTTCAAGGATGTCAAAAGTGTGCGGTGTGGATGTGAAATAAAGCGCCAGGATACCTAACAACATGAAAACAGACCCAGCAAGTGTGTATATGAAGAACTTTATAGCCGCGTATTCTTTTCTTTGTCCGCCCCATATCCCTATTAAAAAATACATAGGCACTAGGACAATTTCCCAAAACATATAGAACAGGACCATGTCTAGGCCTGTAAAAGTACCCAACATTCCCGTTGACAGCAATAGGTACAAAAAGAAGTATTCTTTTTGCCGGATCTTGATACCGGACGATCCAATGCACGCCAGGAAACTTAATAGTGTGGTCAGGAATATGAGCCCGACGCTTATCCCATCCGCGCCAAGATGATACCACGCATTGATCGAAGGTATCCACGCCGCTTTCTCTTCGAATTGCATTGCAGGAGAGCTGTAGTTGAATTTGATGAGTAAGAGGACCGAAAGGCAAAGCGCGGCCGCGGTCGCGAGCGTCGCGATAACCTTAATCAAATTTACGTTTTTCTTTGGCGTGAATAAGATGAGCATACTGCCGGCCAGCGGCGCGAATACAATACATGTCAAGATCGGAAAAGACATTCTTAGCCTCCTATTATTTTTAAAAGTAGGATAAGTATAAGGCCCATGAACGCGGTTAGCAGATAAGATTGAATATAACCGGTTTGCATCTTGCGCAATTCTCCTGACAACATGCCTACGGCCCGCGCTATCATATTTACTGTTCCATCAACTATGTTAGAGTCGATCCATGCTTTGGCCTTGCTTAAGAAAACGACCATCGACGCACTCGCGTTGACCGCGCCGTCTATTACTTTAAGATCAAATCCGGAAAAAGCTTTAGATAGGCGCGCGCATGGCCTTATGAACAGGAACTCATAAAGCTCGTCGACATAGTATTTGTTATATACAAGATCGTAGAGCCCTGTAAACCTATTTCTGATACTTTTAGATAAGATCTCTTTGTTGAGCATATAAAGCGCGTACGCTATGCCTATGCCTAAAAAAGCCACAATGACGGAAATCCCCATTACGAAATGATCAGGGTTAGAAGATAAAGCTGTATGCTCCGCGCCAAAATAAATGAATCGTTGGAACACGTTGTTCATTAATGGTGACCCTGGCAGGCCCATGAATATCGCGAATATGGATAATATGATAAGCGGTATTGCCATCGTTTTGGGAGATTCATGGGGATGAAGTTCTGAGCGCGGTTTACCGAATAATACCAAAAATATCAGCCTGAACATATAGAACGCGGTCAATAAGTTCGTTATCGTCGCGGCAATAAATATCATAGGGTGCCCGCTACGCAAGATCTCTGTCATGATCTCATCCTTTGACCAAAATCCAGAGAAAGGAGGCACTCCGGAAATAGCCAGGCTCGCGATGATGAACGCGGTGCCCGTTATTTTCATTTTATGAAAAATTCCTCCCATTTTATTGATCTCCTGCGTATGGACTGAATGTATTATGCTGCCAGCGCAGAGGAATAGGAGCGCTTTGAAGAACGCGTGCGTCACGAGATGGAATGTAGAGGCTGAATATCCGCCGACTCCGAGGCCGATCATCATAAGGCCCAGCTGGCTTATAGTGGAGTACGCGAGGACCCGTTTAATGTCGTTATTGACTGTCGCGATAGAAGCTGCCATTATGGCGGTTATCGCTCCGATATAGGCAACGCAGACCAGCGCGGGTTGATGCGTGAAAAATAAGGCGAAACACCTGGCGACCAAATAGACTCCCGCGGCAACCATCGTCGCGGCATGGATAAGCGCTGAGACCGGAGTTGGGCCTTCCATGGCATCAGGCAGCCAGACGTGAAGAGGGAACTGCGCTGATTTTCCGATAGCTCCGCAGAAGATCAATAACGCGGCTGTTGTGTATAACGCCGGATGGCCGGTTATGGCTGAAAGTCCCGAGAAAGAAAGGTCGTGTGTTGAGAAAAATAACAGAAATATCCCTAAGAGAAGGCCCGCGTCTCCTATCCTGGTCGTGATGAAGGCTTTCATGCCGGCTTTCGCGGCGGAGGCCTTTTCAAACCAGAAAGAGATCAGCAGGTATGAACAAAGCCCGACGCCTTCCCAGAACATATAGAGAGTGACAAAGTTATCCGCGAGCAGAAGCCCCAGCATGGATGCCATAAAAAGAGACATATACGCGAAGAACCTTGAGAACCTCGGGTCATCACTCATATAGCCTATGGAATAGACCTGTATAAGGCTGCCTATTGTTGCCACAACAAGAAGCATCGTGCATGTTAAAGGGTCTACGATGACGCCTACGCGTAATGTAATGCCGTTAAAAACAAGCCAGTCAAACAATTTGTAGGAGCCTTGGCCTTTGAGCAGGCCATGAAAAGTCAATATGACTATAAGAAGAGATATCAATGATGCCGCGATAGAGATGATCGCGCTTGATCTTTTGAGCTTACGGCCAAAGAGTATTAGAATGGCAAAAGCCAAAAACGGGAAAATGGGGATGAGATGAGCGAATTTCACCATTTCATTAAATTTATTTTAGTTACGAGTATGGTTTTGGCGTTCCTGTATATAGAGATTACCAGAGCCAGGCCTATTACCGCTGATACGGCTGCTATAGCTATCACGAAGAGCGCGAAGATCTGCCCTAACCCATCAGGGGTCTTTTGGAATTTATTGAATGTTATGAGATTGATGTTCGCGGCGTTTAGGATCAGTTCGATAGACATAAGTATGCCTATAGCGTTCTTTCGCGTCAAAACGCCAAATATGCCGATCGCGAAAAGGATGGCGCTTAAGATCAAAAAGTGGTTTTGCGGTATCATTTTTTTTCTGTCTTTCCTATGACAATGGCGCCTACGAGCGCGGCGAGAGAAAGTAAAGATATTACTTCAAAAGGAAGCCCATAATTTGTCATCAAAGACCTTCCCAGTTGCGCGAGATCTAAGGGTACCGCGTCTTTTACCTCTGGTAGCCATGGGCCCGCGTTGATAATTTTGATCAGTATGATCAGGATGAGCGCCGCGGCGTAAGCCGAGAGCAGGACACGCGGGTTTATCTTTAAAGACATCTTTTTATGGACATCCGCTGTCAGCATGATCGTAAATATGAACAAGGTCATGATGGCTCCTACGTAGACTAAGACCTGGACAGTTGCTAAGAACTCGGTGTCCAAGTATAGGTACGCGCACGCTACGCCTATTAAGACTACGGCGAGAGACAACGCGCTATGAAAGATGTTCCGGGCGATAACAACAAAAAAAGCAAAGAGTACAGTCAGGCCGGCAATGCCATAGAAGGTGGCTTTTATGATAGTGTCTTCGGTCAGCCCGTGGCTATTTAGGAGATGTATGAGGCCACTCATCATATTTCTCAGGATTTAATAGGTTAATATATAATTTATTACGTTCATAAGTTGTGATCTCGTAGATCTTATTCATATAGATAGCCCCTGTTGGGCAAACTTGTTGGCATAAGCCGCAGAAACAGCAGAGTTCGATGTTGTAAGTAAATGTATTGGTTATTTTTTTCTTTTCATCCGTTTGTTTATGCGTCATTGCAAGGCAAGCCGTAGGGCAGGCCTTTACGCACTGATAACAGGCAACGCATTTTTCCGGGTAAAGATCGATGAGCCCACGGAAACGTTCGGTCATCGCTTTTTTTTCATCAGGGTACTGGAGAGTTGTCGCAGAGGTAAAATTATTATTAAAAGTGATGATGAGCCCCTTGATAAGGCTTAAAATCCCGGTAATAATGTTGTTCATTGATCTTAACATTAAAGAAGCAGCCATCCTGCAATAGCCAAATTTAGAAAAGATATTGGTGTTAAAAATTTCCAGGCGAATCCCATTAATTGATCTACGCGAAGCCTGGGAAAGGTCCACCTGATCCACATGAGGATATATATAATACTATAAGTTTTGATCAGGAACCATATGACCCCAGGCAGCAGAGGGCCTTTCCAGCCTCCGAAAAATAGAGTTGTCGCGATAGCCGAAATAATGAAAAGATTTGTGTATTCCCCGATAAAGAACATAGCGAATTTCATCCCTGAATATTCTGTATGAAATCCAGCCACAAGCTCCGATTCCGCCTCAGGTATATCAAATGGCGCCCGGTTGACTTCAGCGGTAGCTGAGGTGATATAGATCAGGCCTGCCAATGCCAAATTCGGATGGAGGATATTCCATGAGTGGCTTTGCGATTCAACGATCTTTTGCATTGACAGTGTATTCGCGTACATCACTACTGTTATCATTGAGAGTATGAGAGGGACCTCATAGCTTATGATCTGAGCTGCTGCTCGTATTCCGCCTAAGAGAGAATATTTATTATTTGAACCCCAGCCAGCCATAAATACTCCCAGGACGCAGACAGAAGAGACCGCCAGGATGTATAATACGCCGATGTTGAGGTCTTTCGGGATCAGAGTTTTTCCAAAGGGGATAGTAGCAAACGCCATGACCGAAGGAACGACTACAAAGAAAGGCGCCAGCCACCACACCAGTTTATCCGCGCCGGCCGGCCGGATATCTTCTTTTAATAAAAGTTTTATCGCGTCGGCTACTGATTGCAGTATGCCGTGCCAGCCGACTCGCATTGGCCCAAGCCGAGTTTGGATATGCGCTGAAACTTTTCTTTCCCACCAGATCAAAAACATGGCTGAAATGGCTATGAAACCAAGGACGGCGATCCCTGTTGTTATCATGTTAGTAAGGTTAAGCAGTGTGAACATTATCTGTCTATTTCTCCCATAAGGATGTCAAGGCTGCCTGAAATACATACGATATCAGCGATCTTGGCGTCTTTGATCAATTCTGGCAGAACTGCTAAATTTGAAAAAGAAGGAGCCCTTATTTTTAGCCTGTATGGATACGCTGACCCGTCGCTGACTATGTAAAAACCAAGTTCGCCGCGCGGATTTTCCGTTCTAAAGTAGGCCTCACCGGCCGCGGGTTTATGAACGCGGCCTGTCTTAACGGTTGGGTCTCCTTGCGGGAGCGAACCTAGGGCCTGTTCAACAATCTTTAAACTTTGCCTCATTTCTTCAATTCTTACTTTATATCTGTCCCACGCGTCTCCGTTTACGCCGACAGGAACATTGAATTCAAATTTATCATATACGAGATAAGGCCTGTCTTTCCTTAGGTCGCGCTTTACCCCGGATGCGCGCAGGTTCGGGCCTGTAACGCTATAGTTGATGGCTATATCTTTTCGCAACAGGCCGATATTCTTTGCCCTTGCCAGAAATATCACATTATAGGTTAACAGCCAATCGTACTCATCTATTTTAGAGCGCATATATTTTATGAAATTTTTTATTTTTTCTTCTATGCCTTTGGGGAGGTCAGATTGGACGCCGCCTATGCGTATATAATTATAAGTGAGGCGGTTACCGCATATTTCATTGAATATATCTACGATCTTCTCACGTTCCCTGAAGCAATAGAACAGGGGTGTCGCGAAAGCCCCAAGATCTTGCGCGAAGGTGCCTATGGCGATCAAGTGGCTGGCGATCCTGTTTAATTCTGCTACGATAACGCGGATGTATTTCGCGCGGTCAGTAATATCTAATTTGAGCAGATTTTCAACAGCCATGCAATATCCCAAATTGTTGTTCATGGACGCGACGTAGTCTAACCTGTCCGTGAATGGGATAAATTGCGTATAGGTGCGGTTTTCAGCTAATTTTTCAAAGGAGCGGTGAAGATAGCCGATGTGCGGAGTGCATTCCAGGACCATCTCGCCATCCAGTTTTAATTCAAGCGAGAGTACGCCATGGGTTGAGGGATGCTGCGGCCCCATATTGATAAGGAACTCTTCGGTAAAAATATCTTTTTTTTCTTTTATATCCAAGTCTGCCATGACGTTAAAGTTTTGGTTTTGCGATAAAATTTGGGGCCGAATAATTTTTTCTTAAAGGATAGCCTTTCCAGTCGTAGGGATTTAATATACGCCTTGGGTCCGGATGATTGAGGAAGGTAACGCCAAAGAGGTCGTAAGTTTCGCGCTCAAGCCAATTCGCGGACTTCCAGATCGCTGCCAAACTTTCGACTTTTGGATCTTCCGGGCCTAAGTATATTTTTAGCGTCAGGCTATGTTGGAGGGGGTTAGAGTAAAAGATATAGACCAGATCGATCTTTTCTTTTTTGTCAATAGCTGTCACGCAATGCAGGTCGTCAAAGATAAGGGGGGCGTCTTTGATAAATCGCCCAAATTCCAGGAGCAGCTCTTTGGGGATGATAACGGCAGAAGTTCCTTCTTCTTTTGCTATCCGCGGAAATTTAGCTTTTAGCAGATCAAATATTTCTGTTGTTAGCATTTTCTTCGTTCAATATTTTTTCTTGTAATTTCATCAATCCGAGCAAGAGATTTTCAGGCCTTGGCGGGCAGCCTGGGATGTAAACATCCACGGGGATGCCAAGCGCCTCGGTTCCTTTTACTACGGAATACGTGTCATGATAGAAGATGCCGCCGGAAATAGCGCAATTTCCCATAGCCATCACATATTTAGGTTCAGGCATTTGCGCGTAAAGGCGCCGGACGCAATCACTCATCTTGACGCAGATAGTGCCGGCTACAATTAAGACGTCGCACTGCCTTGGGCTCGCGCGAAACACTCCCGCGCCGAACCTGTCTATGTCAAAACGGGAAGCGCCGGTGGCTATCATTTCAATGGCGCAACAGGCCAGGCCGAATGTCATAGGCCATAAAGATGAGGCCTTTCCCCATTTTAAGACAGCTTCGCTTGATGCCAGGAAGAACTTTCCTCCAGGAAATTTTTGTATAAGGCCTGCCGCTGGTATTCTTTCCATCATTGCCATTGGAATATCCCTTTTTTCCAGGCATAGAAAAGGCCGATCAAAAGTATGAAAATAAAGGCCATCATTTCTATGTAGGAGATCATCCCGAGCTGGCGGAATACCACGGCCCAGGGGATAAGAAATAATGCTTCTATATCAAATATAACAAAGAGTAGGGCGACAAGGTAGTAGCTTACGTTAAACTGCACCCTGGAGTTCCCTTTGACGATCTCACCGCATTCATATGGAGCGGTTTTGACGGCATTGGGGTCATTTGGGCGAAGCATCCAGGATATAATGAACGCTGCCGCGACAAAGACGATGCCGAAGATGAAAAATGAGCCTACAAAACTATAGTCCGTAACTATAGGCGCTTGGGGCATAAAGAAGGGTTCCCGGCAGTAAATTTACGAATATAAAAAACAAATCATTTATATATATATATTGATTATGTATAAGTGTCAAGGGTGCTTTTATAAAAAATTTTTCGTATTCTGGAATAGGGGCTTTTTTTATTGCAAAAATACATAAAAAAGCGTAAACTGACACGCCTATGGACAGTAAACCGCGATGGGACAAAAATGAATTATTTTGTAATGACCTGCCTGCTAAAATTTGGCCGCGGTTAGGAAGGATCCTGGTTACAGGGGCCTCCGGTTATATAGGAGGCAGATTAGTCCCGGAATTATTGGCGAGAGGATATAAAGTCCGAGTCATGGTCAGGGCCGCGTTTTCTAAGTATTACTCTATCTGGCCTAACGCGGAAGTGGTAATAGCGGACGCGCTTAACAGAGATAGTTTAAGAAAGGCGCTTGAGAATATAGACTCAGCTTATTATTTGATCCATTCATTACGGCTTGGGCCGAAGAGATTCGCTCAGGCGGACATAGATGCCGCGGGAAATTTCAGAAAAGTCGCGGAAGAGAAGCAGTTAAAACGCGTTATTTATCTTGGCGGCCTTGGCGATATACGAGGTTCGCTGTCCCTGCATCTTCGCAATCGGGCTGAAGTCGCCGAAGAACTTAAACGCGGAAAAACACCGGTGACGGTCCTTCGCGCGGCGATCATTGTCGGATCAGGGAGCGCTTCCTATGAGATCATCCTGCATCTGGCAAAAACACTTCGTATTATTTTGATACCGCGCTGGGCGAGGAATAGATGCCAGCCGATAGCGATCCGGGATGTGATCAAATACCTCGTGGGTGTCTTGGAAACGCCGGAAACATCGGGCCGGTATTTTGATATTGGCGGCAAAGATGTTTTGACGTATGAAATGATGGTCAAAATACTCTCAGAACTCAGGCAAAAAAAGATCCTTTTTGTGCCTTGCCCGGTTTTGAATATTCCATTTTATGCCTATATGGCGAGTCTTTTTACTCCGGTTCCTGAATCTATCACAGAGTGCCTGATGGAAGGGCTAAAAAATGATGTAGTTTGCCAGGACACAAGCATCAGAAGCCTTATACCGTTTGAGCCAATTTCTTACAGGGAAGCGGTCATAAGGGCCATGTCCAGAGAAGAGCAGGATAAGGTTTATACAAGATGGTCCGATGCCTATTATCCGGCTTACGAACTGATGCTAAAACTCCATGAACTCAAAAAAAAGCCGGCCTATACAGTGAGCTATTCTATAACAACAGTAAAAGATGCCTCGCGGCTTTTTGGGTCCATATGCAAGATAGGCGGCAAGGAGGGCTGGTTCTATAGCAATTGGCTGTGGCGTCTTAGAGGGGGCATTGACCGCGCGCTGCTTGGGGTAGGGTCTGCCCGCGGAAGAAGATCTGACATCAGCTTAAAGGCCAATGATGTCATAGATTTTTGGAGGATAGAAGACATACAGGAGAATAAGCGCTTACTCTTGCGCGCTGAAATGCGCCTGCCTGGCAGGGCGTGGTTGGAGTTTAACATCAGAGAAGAAGATGGAAAAAGAAACCTCAGCGTTACAGCCCATTATGACACCAAGAGCCTTTTGGGCAGTTTGTATTGGTACGCGTGTTTGCCTTTCCATCATTTTATTTTCTATAATTTGATAAAAGAGATCAACAAGAGGAGTTAATAAATATCCGCAGGTTGCCCGCGGCCGGGTGGACTGAAATTTCTCTTTTACAATCACGATTAAAATTATATAATAGGCAGGTTTAAAGGCTTAAGCGGCATAAAATGAGGATCTTAGCTGAGTATGAAATGGTTTATTTCGCAAGAGACGATCAAGGCGCCATTCCAGAAAATTCTTGAGAAGGGCTGTGGGGAAAAAGTCGCGCGTTGTTATCAATGCGGCAAATGTTCAGCAGGCTGCCCTATGGCTTTTCAAATGGACTACCTCCCCAATCAGATCATAAGAATGATCCAGCTTGGCATGGAAAAAGAGGTCCTATCGAGCAAGACGATCTGGCTTTGCGCTTCGTGCTTTACCTGCACAGCCAGATGCCCTCGCGAGATCAACGTTGCTGAGATCATGGATTTTTTAAGAAGGCACGCTTATCGGACGCGGATCATACCCAGCGGAGATACTGAGATCCCGCTATTCAATAAGATATTTTTAAGGAACATTGAATTATTCGGCAGGCTTTATGAGGTTGGCCTTATCGGAATGTTCAATCTTTTGAGCGGAGAATTTTTTAAAGACTTTACTGTAGCGCCCAAGATGTTCTTAAAACAAAAAATAGGGATATTTCCGTGGAGAAATAAAAACGCGAAGGCGCTTAAAGATATTTTCAGAAGATCAGGCGGTTTGGAAAAGGCGCAAAGGGGCAGGTTGCTATACCCTAAACTTATTTTTTTAAATTTATCAAAAAAATTTATCGGTAAGATAGAAAAACTGAAATGATCTTTAGGCCTCGGATAGGACAGCGATGAAATACGCTTATTTTCCAGGTTGTTCTCTGCATTCTACCGCCAGAGAGTATGATCGTTCCGCGAAAGAAGTAGCTCTCGCTCTTGGCATAGAACTGGCTGAAATTCCCGATTGGATATGCTGCGGAGCGACGCCCGCCCATATTACGATGCAGCTTTTGTCTATAGCGCTTCCCGTCAAGAATCTCCTGTTGGCAAAGAAGATGGAGGCTTGCGAAGTGGTAACTTGCTGCGCCGCTTGTTTTAACCGCCTCAAAACAGCGAATAAGTTCATGAAGCAGCGCGGAGAAGAACAGCTGAAGATCGAAAAAATATTGGGTGAGCCCTATAGAGGCGAAGTTGAGGTAAGGCACTTTCTGGATGTGCTCGTTAATGTATTTGGATCAAAAAATCTGGAAACCCGCGTGATCAAAAGATTGAAAGGGTTAAAAGTCGCGTCTTACTATGGCTGTCTTTTGAACCGGCTTAAAGACGTTACCGGGCTTGATGATGAAGAAGAACCGCGCATGATAGATGATCTTATGGAGGTTCTTGGCGCTGAAGCTGTTAAATGGCCCTATAAGACCGAATGTTGCGGTGCCAGTTTTTCTTTGACTAAAACTGATGTCGTGCTTAAGCTGTCGGGAGATATACTGCAGATGGCGTATGATGAAGGCGCTCAGGCTATAGTTGTGGCATGCCCGATGTGCCAGTCAAATTTAGACATTAGGCAAGCGATGGTTAACAAGAAATATAAGAAAAATTTCAATATGCCCATCATTTATTTTACACAGTTGGTTGCTTTGGCGCTTGGCGTAGAAATGAAAAAATTAGGGTTTGAGAAGCATATGGTCGATCCGCGCCCATTATTAAAAGAAAAAGAAATTATATTTTCTAAGGCATAATTATGAAGATCGGTGTTTTTATCTGTCATTGCGGAACAAATATTTCTGCCACAGTGGATGTGGAAAAAGTAGCCCAGGTTACATCCAAACTCGCGAAAGTCCATTTTTCCACTACTTATTTGTATATGTGTTCTAATCCTGGCCAGGAATTAATAAAGAAAGCGATCAAAGAAAAGGGATTGGACAGGATCGTGGTCTGTTCATGCAGCCCCAGCCTTCATGAAAAGACATTCAGAAAGTGCGCGGAGGAAGCTGGAATAAATCCTTATCTGGTGGAAATAGCGAATATCCGCGAACATTGTTCCTGGGTGCATAGGGATAAGAAAGAGGCTACCCTTAAGGCTATTGATATTGTGCGGCTCGCTGTTGCTAAAGTCTCGCGTGACAAGCCGCTAGTAAAGACTTATGTTCCGATAGAAAAAAGGGTTTTGATCATTGGCGGAGGTATTTCGGGTATCCAGTCGGCCATTGATATTGCTTTTGCGAAATATCCCGTGACGATCGTGGAAAGAGAGTCGTCCATAGGAGGCCGCATGGCCAGGTTTGATAAGACATTTCCTACATTGGATTGCGCGGCTTGTATACTGACGCCAAAGATGGTCACTGTTTCGCAAAGTCAATATGTCACTATTTATACTTGCTCCGAGATAGAAGAGGTTAGCGGCCATGTGGGAGATTTCAAGGTCAAGATCAGGAAAAGAGCTCGTTCTGTAGATATAAATAAATGTACTGGATGCGGCGCCTGCTACGCTAAGTGCCCCGTTAAAGTAAGCGCTAAATTTGATATGAATTTGGGCCTGCGGAAAGCGATCTATGTGCCTTTTCCACAAGCCGTTCCTAATGTCCCTGTTATTGACAGGCAGAATTGCCTCTGGTTTTCCGCTAAAAACGCCTCAGGCGGAACTAAAAAAGCGTGCGGCCTTTGTAAAAAGATATGTAATTTTGGGGCTATTGATTATGACATGCAGGATGAGATCATTGAAGAGAAATTCGGGGCTATTATCGTAGCTACAGGTTTTACTCAGTTTGACCATTCCGTATACGGCGAGTATGGTTATGGAAAATACAAAGATGTAGTCACAGGGCTTCATTTTGAAAGGATGGCCAGTTCTTCAGGCCCTACAGGAGGTAAGATCATCAGGCCTTCTGACGGCAAAGAGGCGCGGGATGTTGTTTTTATCCAGTGCGTAGGTTCGCGCGACGAGCAAAAAGGAGTGCCTTACTGTTCAAGGATCTGTTGTATGTATACGGCAAAACACGCTCTTTTGTTAAAAGAGCATAATAAAGACGCCCAAGCCTATGTCTTTTACATTGATATCAGGGCAGCCGGGAAAAATTATGAGGAGTTTGTGAAAAAGGTGCAGGATGAATATGGCGCTATTTATCTAAGGGGCAGGGTTTCAAGGATATTTGAAAAAGGAGGCAAGATCATCGTGCGCGGCGCGGATACGTTAAGCGGCGCGCAGATTGAGATAAAGGCGGACCTGGTAGTTTTGGCAACAGGCTTGATAGCGCGGCCCGAGACCGTGAAGCTCGCGCAGATGCTTCATATTCCCTATGACCAGAACAGATTGTTCACAGAAGCGCATCCAAAACTCGCTCCCGTGGAAACCGTAACGAGCGGTATCTTTTTAACCGGGGCGTGTCAATCGCCTAAAGATATTCCGGATTCGGTGGCTACGGCGTCAGCAGCGTCCGTTAAGGCTCTTGGCCTTTTGCTCCAGGATAAATTAGAAAAAGAGCCGTTAATAGCCAAGGTGGACAGGAACCTTTGCTCGGGCTGCAGGGCCTGTGTTGTAGCATGCCCGTTTAATGCCATAGATATGAAAGAAATTGAAGACAGGGCGCTTAAATGTAAGAGAGATGTGGCGGAAGTCGTTGAAGGTGTATGCACGGGATGCGGTAATTGTACGGTTGTATGCCGTATGTCAGCGATAGACATAGAAGGATTTTCTAATCGGCAGATCATGGAAGAGATAGAAGCGTTATGATAAATCCAAGAACTCAAGAACTTAAGAACTCAAGAGCAGAAAGTTGGGAACCCAAGATCGCGGCTTTCTTGTGCAACTGGTGTAGTTATGCCGGCGCCGATCTGGCTGGGACATCCCGCAGGGAATATCCTCCCAATATCAGGATCATTCGTCTTCCATGCTCTGGCAGGGTGAACCCTCTTTTTGTATTAAAGTGCCTTATGGACGGCGCAGACGGGGTATTGATCGCGGGCTGTCATACTGGAGATTGCCACTATTCCGAAGGTAATTATTACGCGCGCAGGCGTTTTGCCATTTTAAAAAAGTTGTTTGAATTTTTGGGCATAGACCCCAGGAGGTTCCAGATGGCATGGGTTTCCGCATCTGAAGGTGATAAATGGGTAAAAGTGGTCAAAGAGCTTGTGGAAGAGATTAAAAAAGCAGGGCCTATCTTGGCAAAATCATGATCGAAGAATTAAGAAATAAGGCAAGGGAATTATTAAAGACTAAACAGGTTGAAGCGGTAATCGGCTATCAACGGGCGTCTGATGGCCTATCCGCTATACCTTGCGTTATTCGCAGTGAAGAGGAAGCTGGCCGTTTGATATGGGATGCTGCCTGTGTTTACAATCTCTGCGGTTATCTGAAGGATTTTCGCGCTAAGAAGTTAGGTATAGTGGCTAAGGCCTGTGATGTGAGAGCTATGATTGTTTTAATTTCGGAGAACCAGTTAAACAGGGACGATGTTTTTATCATTGGCATGGAATGTTGCGGGGTTGTTGATGAGAAAAGGGCGCGGGTTTCCGGTAGGGATGGCAGTGATATAAGCTCCGCGGATAAATGTAAGAGTTGCGCTTCTTGCGTGCCTCTGGCCTATGACTGTCTGATAAAAGAAAAAAGAGAAAAGGCGAAGGTCAGTGAAGACGCGGATAAGGATAAATATGAGCCAGTGCGCAAGTTGGAGGCAAAGTCATTGTCCGAGAAGTCAAAGTCCTGGAAAGATGAATTTAAAAGATGCATTCGCTGTTACGCCTGTAGGCAGGTGTGCCCGATGTGCTATTGCCCGAGGTGCGTGGCTGATCAATTCATGCCTGTCTGGTTCTCTAAGGCTGGCGGCATAGAAGGGAATTTTTCCTGGAATGTGGCGCGGGCCATGCATTTGGCAGGAAGGTGCATTGACTGCGGTGAATGCGAAAGGGCATGCCCCGTAGGCATACCTCTGAGGGATATAAACAGGAAGATCGAAAAAGATATTAAAGAGTTGTTTGGTTATGAAGCCGGCATGAAGACAGACGCGAAACCGTTCCTTGCCTGCTTTGATAAAAATGACCCTGAGGATTTTATTAAATAGAGTTAAAACTGATACTCTTTTAAAAAAGAATATGACGAAGTTCATTAAAAAAGAAGATCTATATAAATTGCTTAATTCCTTTCTGAAAGATTTTGAAATTATTGGGCCCAAGCAAATAGCTAATAAAGGCATATTTTATGAGCCGCTGGAGAGTATAGAAGATCTGTATCTCGGAGAGCTCTTCGCCATAGAGCCGGCAAAGAAATTTTTCTTAGAGTCTTCAGAATGCCTGTTTCATAGCGGGTTCCTGGATGGAAAGGCTACGGTACAAGACGCGCCTTTGCCGGATAAAAGAAGGATAATTATTGGCCTGAGGCCCTGCGAAGCAAAGGGTTTAATTTTATTGGATAAGGTTTTTGACTCTGAGTACAAAGATAGGTCTTATATTAATAACCGCGAGAAGTCGGTTATTGTGGGCCTGGCATGCGCTAAGCCGGACAAGAGTTGCTTTTGTACTTCGATGGACGGTTCACCTACAGGGTCAAGGGGCATGGATGTTTTGCTTTTCGCGGTAGAAGATGGCTTCATCGTGGAGATATACTCGGATAAAGGAAAAGAGGCCTTTAGTTCTTTGGGTAAGGAGCCCGATGAGCATCAGAATAAAACGTTGAGCGCTTATAAACAAAAAAGAAGCGAATTGATCGGGAAAAATTTTAAAGTGCCCGGAGATCTTTCGCCGATCTTCGAAAGCGATTATTGGGATAAAGTTTCTTTTCCTTGTTTGAGCTGCGGCGTTTGCACCTATCTTTGTCCGACCTGCCATTGTTTTGAGCTGGTTGATGAAGGAAGAAAGATGTACCGCTGTAACGATGGATGCGCCTTTAGTAATTTTACGCTTGAGGCGTCAGGCTGGAACCCAAGGCCTACGAAAAAAGAGCGTTATCGCCAAAGAGTATTCCATAAATTTGATTATTTTAAAAAAATATTTGGCGAGAACCTTTGTGTTGGCTGCGGCAGATGTATCAGGCATTGCCCTGTGAAGATGGATATTTCTGAAATAGTGTCTAATGCGCCATCAGGCGCGGGAAAATAAGCGTGGAAACCAAAAATATTTATTTGCCGCGGTTAGCTGAAATTACGGATATCAAACAAGAGACGCCGGATATAAAAACATTTAAATTGAAATTATCCCTTGTTTATAAGCCTGGCCAATTCGTTGAATTTTCAGTTTTTGGAGAGGGCGAGGCGCCGTTTTGTATATCAAATTCTCCGACTCGCGGGCCAGGTATAGAGTGCAGCGTAAAAATGACAGGAAAAGTCACTCAGGCCCTGCATGAATTAAATATCGGCGATACAGTTGGGATAAGAGGCCCTTACGGCAATGGTTTTCCTGTGGAAAATTTAAAGAACAAAAATATTTTATTTGTTGCCGGAGGTATTGGCCTGGCGCCTTTGAGGTCATTGATCAATTATTGCCTTGACCGCAGAGAAGATTTTAAGAGCATTACTATTGTCAATGGCGCGCGGAGTTCAAATGACCTGGTCTATAAGGACGAATATCCTATCTGGGAAAAGGCGAAAGATACGCGCCTTTATTTAACTGTGGATTGCCAGGAGGATAATTGGTCGTGTATGGTAGGCGTTGTGCCGAGGATCTTAGAGCAAATAAAACCGGTTTGTCAGGATAGCGTAGCGATAGTCTGCGGGCCTCCGATAATGATCAAATACACGATGCCCGTCCTTCTAAAACTGGGATTTTGCCCCGAGGCAATAATGACCACATTAGAAATGAAGATGAAATGCGGCATGGGTAAGTGCGGAAGGTGCAATATCGGGCCTCTTTATATCTGCAAAGATGGGCCGGTGTTTAGTTACGCCCAAGTTAAAAATTACGTCAGTTAGATAAAATATGAATATGGGCATCAAGGTTTGGTTAAAAGCGGTACGAGCGCCTTTTCTTACGGCTACGATAATCCCCGTTCTTATGGGTTATTTATTAGCATGGCATGATACGTCAACTTTTGTATGGCAGTTGTTTTTGCTAGCGCTTAGCGGGGCTATATTTATCCATATCGGTACTAATTTGGCGAATGATTTTTTTGATCATCTGATGGGCTGCGATGAGGCGAATCTTACGCCGACTCCATTTAGCGGAGGCAGCCGGGTGATCCAGGATGGCCTTATCAGCCCCAAAAAAATTCTGTGCGTTTCTTTGACCTTTTTTATTTTGGGCGCTATAATAGGCTTTTATCTGAATTATGTAAGCGGAAAAAATGTTATTCTCGTGTTAGGGGCTATAGGTATTTTTCTCGCTTTTTTTTATAGTGCCAGGCCGTTTAAGATCGGTTATAAATGTTTTGGCGAGGTCTCTACGGGCTTAGGTTTCGGGCCTATAATGGCCATGGGCGCGTATTTTGTAGGCGCGCGACAGTTGTCTTTTAAGGTATTTCTTGTTTCTATACCGGTTGGAATTTTAATAGCGTTAGTTCTTTTTATTAACGAATTTCCAGATCATGACGGAGATAAAGCCGTTGGAAAACGGACGTTAGTAGTATTTTTAGGAAAGAAGAACGCGGTTATCCTTTATCAGGCGCTGCTTGTCGCGCTGTATGTTATTATCATAGCGTTGGTAGTGGTTAAATTTTTGCCTTATTTATGCCTTTTTTCGCTCCTTACTTTGCCTGTGGCATTCAAGGCATTCATGGCTTCGGGGTATAATTATGAAAAGATTTATGAGCTGTTGCCTGTGAACGCGGCTACGATAAGCCTGCATTCAATAATAGGATCTCTTTTGTGCGCCGGCATAGCAGTGGATAAGTTTTTAATACTTAGGAGATAGGTGTATGCTATTAGAAGAAATTTACCGTCCAATCAAGAAAGACCTGGCTGGTATTGAACGTACTATCAAATTGAATATAGCGAGCGGCGCTAACGCGTCAGTCTTAAAGATAACTGATTTTCTTCTGCGCGCGGGCGGCAAAAGGCTAAGGCCGGCTTTGGTTATTTTATCAGCCAAGGCAGCTTTGGGTTCCAATCGGAGAACGATCTCCGGGCAGGTGAACAAAATAGCTTCCGCTGTTGAATTGATCCATCTTGCTTCCTTAATACACGATGATGTCGTTGACCATTCACAAATTCGCCATAATAAGCCCACGGTCAATTCAAAATGGGGAGATGATGTTTCTATTATTTTAGGCGATTATCTTTATTCGGTTGGGTTTGACTTGATATCTTCCTGTAGGAATTTTGACATCTTAACCTGTATCAGCCAGGCGACACGTTGGATGTGCGAAGGTGAATTGATCCAAGTCTGCGAGAGGGACGATTTTGATATATTGAAAGAGCGCTATTTCGCGATCATAAAAAATAAGACAGCTAATCTATTCGCCGCTTCATGCCAGGCAGGGGTTTTAGCGGTTGGCCAAAATTCAACTCTTCAGGCAATATTGAAAGAATACGGGTTGAATTTGGGCGTCGCGTTCCAGATCGTTGATGATTCGCTTGATTTGATAGGTGATATGAGCTCTCTTGGAAAAGAACCCGGGGCGGATTTTAAAATGGGTGAATTGACGCTGCCGGTTCTTAACCTTATTTCAGAGCTAAAAAATTGTGACAAGAGGAGAGAACTGATATCTCAGAAGAACAACGTGAAGGCGTTCCGGGAGGTTAGAAAAATATTTATAAATTCTCATGCATTAAGAAAAACCAAAGAAGAGGCGGGTTTTTATGTGAGAAAAGCGAAGGATGCTTTAGGAGCGGTAAAGGATTCATTGTTTAAACAGAGTTTATTCGAGTTGGCGGATTATGTTGTTGACAGGATGAAAGTATAAGATTGACTAATAGCCTCAGCTGGGCTATATACATAAATTAAAATGTGGATACCTGATTTTAAAGGAGGTATAAAATGAACATAGGTGAGAATTTCTGTTTTTCTAAAAGCACTAAATTATTTGTAGCGAGTTTTATGTGTGTTTTAGGATTAAGCTATATACCGCTTCTTTTAAGTATATGGATAGATACGGAGATGAAAGTCTGTAATATTCAGCAGGCATACGGAGGTTTTGAATTTGCTGAGATGGTTGAGCATACCGGAAAGCATATTTCCTGGTTTGCGTTTACTTTCGGATTGGCTGTCTTGACCTTCCTTTTGACTACGAATTATTCCCAGAAAGTAAAAAGTGTGTTCGCGGTGCTGCCGTTCGTTCTTATAATTTCTGATATTGGATCAATGTGGCTTATTCGTTTTGCGCCAAAAATATTTTGTTGGCAGCTATGGTTCTCAGGCTTTCTTCTGGCGATATGTTTTTTGACAATATTCCTGTTGACCGTAATTAACGTATTGTTCAGGAAATGTGAACAAGGCGAAAGGAAAATATAAAAATGGCGAAGGTATTTAGAAAAATTTTGATGTTGAACATATGCCTTATCTTTTTTTCAGCGTTTTATCCCGTGAATATAGAGCGGCATTTTTACGTGGAACTATTCCCGCGCGAGCTTATTAATTTAGGCCCAGAAGACGCGTCCGCAGAAACTCTTTGCTCTATTCAAGACGCTGTTAAGATACTTTTGCCTGAGGCGCAGAATGTAAAAGAAGAGGTTAAAACATTGACTCAGGAGCAAAAAAATGCGATTGCTAAAGCCGCGGATATACAGTTTGACCCTGGATTAGATAAAGAATATTGTTTTTCTATAGGTGAAGTTGATGGAAAAATAATAGGTTACGCTGTTGTGGATAATGTCAAGGGAAAGTGGGGTATTATTAAGTATATGCTATCCTTTGAGCCTGACGGTAAGGTTAAGGACGTTCTGGTGCTGGAACTTAAAGAAAAACGCGGCAGGCCTGTCAAAAATCGCAGGTTTTTAGACCAGTTTGTTGGTAAGACAATGAATGACCAGGTCAAATTAAAAAAAGATATCAATGGAGTGGCTGGCGCTACGATCTCTTCGCGCGGCATGACAAACGGTGTCAGGAAATTAGTCTATGTTTTCAATGAGCTGTATAAGAAATAATACGGACGCGTTATTATTGGAAGGCTCTTAAGCAGATTTTGAAAGGACAGGCAGGTTTATGGCGCCAGGCAGAAAGAAACAACTCTTTGCCTGGAAAAGGAGAAGTTGGCCTATTATTATGGTAAGGTGAGATTGTATACTTCTAAGAGGATGCGAGGGGGTGATGCGTAAGGCTTAATGCTTGAAGGTGTCCTAATTAATGCTACGTGGAAGGGGGAATAAATAATGATGCGTAAGTCAATAATAGCTATAGCAATTATTATGTGTTCAAGTCTGCCAGTATCTTCGGTTTTTGCTAGTTTAGACCAGGATACTCAGGCAAAGATCGGAAGTTTAGAGGCGCAAATTAAGGTTTTGCAAGATCAAAACCAGAGACAAATGCAGGCTCTGCAGGTTCAGCTGGACGTACTTAAGGGTCAGATCGCTGTTCAAAGCACAGAGTCTAAGGAGAAAGACCTTAAACTCGCGAAACTGGAAGCAAAAGTTAAACCTTGGTATGATAAGGCAATGAAAAGCGGCAGTTTTAAGTTGCGCGACGCGTTAGGCCTAGAGGAAGATTCCAAGTTAAATATGGCAGGTGAAATCACAATGCGATACCGGCAGAATCAAAATACAGACGCGACAACCCCGGGTTTTCAATTTTATGAACTAGAATTGTTTTTGGACGCGGCATTGCATAAAAATGTTTCTATTTACTCGGAATATGACCTTATCCACGAAACTCACGCTCAGGCAGAAGATGTTTGGATAGACCTGCATACTGATGAAGGCCTTCTCGCCTTTGCCGGCGGGACAGGTATGAAGATTGGTACTTTTCACTATCCTTTTGGTTGGGATAATGATGATGAGGAAGGTTATGTTTATGGCGGGCGTACCTCAGCGAATACATCCTTGATTAGAGGACAGCGAATTGATGGCTGGAGGTTGCGCGAAAGGCAAGTTGGTTTAGCTGCTTACTATAATTTTGACCCAATGAGGGACCTGAACATTTCATGGGTTGCCGGCGTGTTTAATGGTAATGGAGATGCCAACCATTATAGTGGCTCTGACAGAGACCAGGCTAAGGATTTAGCAACCCGCATAGAAGCGAAGTATAAAGACGCGGTAGTAGGTGTTTCTTATCTGTTAGCTCCTCATACTCGAGGCGTAACGGCGAATACTAATAACACGGCGCATAGGAGAGATATAATACGTTACGGTGTGCATTTTAAATATCCCGATGTGACTTTTCCAAGCCAAGATATTTCTCTCGGAGGAAAGCCTTGGTTGCTCTGGGGAGAGTTTATTTTGGGCGATAATAATGCCAATCGTGATATAGCGGCCGCGAATGTATCGCAACACGTGCGTGGTGGTTATATTGAGCTGGATGCCGCGTTGAAAAAAGATAAACTGTTGGGTTTCTTAAGGTATGATTACTATGATCCAGATACAAAAATAGGCAGAAATAATTCTTTTGGTATTACGCCTGGGGTTAGGTTCAATATCTGGAATAGTACGAATATAGTCCTTGAGTATGAATTTTATGGCGGGGCTGCGAATGCGCCTACCAGCATAACGAAAGAGGATAGATTAGCTATCCAGATGTCAACACAATTTTAGGGCTGTAATAAACTACCAGGCTCATTTTTGGCGATGAACGTGCGTCCGTTAAAGATGGCTTGCTGATTTTAAGGTATCAGGCTGGGCCAATGGCTTATTTCGGCGGCCCAGCTTGATATACCGCGAATAGGGGGGGTATGTTCATCGCGTCCGTCAGTAGTTATAAAAAAGTACTTTGTTCCTTGGTAGTTTTGTTGTTTATATCCGGTTGTTCTACGCTAGCTGTTAAACGAGATGAGTCGAGGGCTACGAAGATATTCAATTATCCATACGATAAGGTTTGGGCGGGCTTAATTAATGTAATTTTTAAAGAAGGGGATACGATCGTTAAAAAGAATGAAGAAAAGCGCATGATCTTGACTGGGTACGACAAGATTACCGTAGCAGAGTTAAAACGTATTTCCCAAATGCCTCCTTTATTTCAAAGCAGCGGTCTTGCCGGGGCTTGGCTTTACGCCAGGATCAAGATTGATTATTTTCTATATCCTGTTTCTGAGACAGAAACGCAAGTAAAAATGATCGCCTATCTGCAAGGATATAACGCGTCGGGCGCGAGGTGGATAAATATCTTGACTGATGGCACAAAAGAAAAAGAAACCTTTGACGCGTTACAATTAAGCCTTGAAAAAGAAAATAATTAGTTACGCGGTATGCTTGTTTGGATTAATTTGTATTTTAAGCCCAACATTCGCGCAAAATAATAGTTTCTTCCCGAAACTTTTCATTGATGGCCTTCAAAATTATTTCTATGTTTATTATTCACGGTCGGAAACGGGCGAGGCGGCTGTTTCACAAGAGCAGGTTTTAAAAGATATCAAGGAGATGACATTAAAGTACTGTGATGGCATAGATAAGGAAGGATTGGCCGGGAAAGATAACCTTGATGATTTGACTAATTTTCTTGATAAATATCTTAATAATTATGGTAAATCTATCAATATATTCACTGTAGAAGGTTCAAGCATAGTAAATTGCTGGCTGGGAGATCTAGCCGAAGAGAAGATAGAAAAAAGAAATATCTGGAATAAAGAAATTGAGTTTTATTCTAAGGGAATAGATAATCTGAATATCAGAGACTTCACTTATTATTTAAATAAAGGCAAGGAGTCTTTGCAGGTAGGCACAAGAGGAGAAGTAATATACTATAATTTAGAGTCATATAGTATCCACGCGAATACTATTTGGGATTTTTTTATCGATAGAATTAAGGAAAATAGGTATAAACGCTATGATCCTTCAAGGGTTAATCGTTTGCGTAGGCGCCTATATTATAGGATTTGGGGAGGTTTGTACTCTGCTTCTATTAAAGAAAAGGAAAACTTAAATGATGCCAAAGCGCAGTTTATTGATAAAGTAGCGGCTGTATTAAAAGAAAATAGTATTTTTCATGAAGCGGGGCACGTCTTTGTAAATAGATATCTTAAACTGAAAGATTCTTCAGAAGAAGAGATGTTTGCTTTTCTCACGGAATTAAGATATGGGCCTATGCCTTATGATTCTTTAGAACTTATCATTTCAGCTGGTTATCAGAGTTCCATGGATAATTATAAGTTAGCAGGCAGAGAGATCATTTCTTATTTTGCTTCTTATATAAAGCGCAAAGAGGATGGTGAGGGTTTATCAAGGATCCCGGTGGACAGGATACATTCTATATGTGACGATATTTATAAACAGAGATTTTAAAAAGGAGGCAATGGATGGCAAAGATATTAATTATTGACGATGACCCAGATATTGTAGAGGGTATGAAGGTGGTGTTGGAAAGCAAGCAGCACCAGATAAGTGTCGCGCCAAACGGCAAGGAAGGGTTGAAGAAGGTAAAGGAGGAGAGGCCGGACCTCATTATTTTAGACGTCATGATGACTACTATCAACGAAGGTTTTGAAGTAGCGCGCGACATCAAAAAACATCAGAAAACAAAAGATATTCCAATACTTATGGTGACCGCTATAAGGGATAGGACCGGGCTTGATTTTAAGGGCGAAGCCGGAGATAAGGACTGGCTGCCTGTGGATGATTATTGCGATAAACCGCTTAAACCGCGCGAGCTTATACGTAAGGTTGAACAATTATTGAGCAAAAAATAGCTTAGGAACGTAGAGAGGTGTATGGAAGACCTCAATCCTTGCACAGGGCTTGTTGAGAGGCTTTTCTGGCTTATAAGATTAAGATGGATCGCGGCTGCAGGCGTTTTATTGACTATTTTTCTGATTGGCCAGGTTTTTAAATTTCAACTGCCATTTTTTCCGCTTTATATTGTCGTAATTTTCCTCGTAGTTTCCAATATACTCTACATCAGATTGCTGGATCGTTTTGCCTCTGTTTGTAAGATATTTGAGCCGGCTATGGCTGATAGCGAGTCGTTCGGGATAATTAATGGTATAGCTAATGCCCAAATAACCCTGGATATGCTGGCCCTTGCAGCTCTGATCCATTTTTCAGGAGGCATAGAAAATCCATTTATCTTTTATTCTATATTCCATATGATCATCGCAAGCATTTTGCTCTCCAGGAGGGAAAGTTTTCTTCAGGCTACATTTGCAAGCGCGTTATTCATCGTTGTTGTTGCATTGGAATATCTCGGAGCTTTGCCTCATTATTGCTTGAAGGGTTTTATCCTCGTAGACCTTCATAGAAATCTTACTTATATTGGTGGTATCTTTTTTGTTTTTGTCACTACTTTATATATAGCGGTATATATGGCGACTTCTATATCTATTAGGCTAAGGCAGCGTGAAAGATCCTTGAGGCAGACAAACGAGTTGCTGAAAGAAAGGGACCGCGCCAAGAGCGAGTATGTTTTACGGGTTTCACATGATATTAAAGAGGATCTTGCGGCGATCCAAAGTTGTCTTGAGCCCGTTGAAGTAGGTATTACAGGAGCGCTCAATCCCAAACAGCTGGATCTGATCCAGAGGGCTGTACAGAGAACGACAAAACTCCTGTTTTTTGTCAAGGCTCTTCTGGAGATAACGCGCATAAAACTGAGCAAGGAGATAAAAATAGACTATTTTTCTTTTAAGGAAATAGTTTCTGAAGCTATAGAGCAAGTTTCCCAAAAGGCCGCGGCAAAAAATATATCGCTTGTCTTTTCTGTTGAACCTAGCATTGACAGGATAAGAGGGGCAAGAGAGTATTTGCGGGAGATGATCGCGAATCTTCTGGCGAATTCCGTAAAATATACGCCCAGAGAAGGCAGGATCAGTGTTAGCGTCGCGGATAAAGGCAACTCTATTCTTCTGCAGATCAAAGACACAGGTATAGGTATACCAAAAGACGAACTGCCGAAAGTATTTGACGAGTTTTACAGAGCTTCCAACGCGAAAGAAATTGAGAGGGACGGCACGGGCCTGGGTTTATCCATAGCTAAACAGGTAATAGAGAGGCATAAAGGAAAGATCTGGGTTGAATCAGAGCAGGGGAACGGAAGCACTTTTTATATAATGCTTCCTAAATAAAAGGCTTCGTATAAGAGCTGTTATTTTTTTCGTGTAGCTTTACTACCGATAATTAATGCAGTGCCGAATTTCGTATTTTTGCGCCTCACGTTTATAAAACCCGCATCAGTACTTTGTTAAAATTTCTTCTTTCGCGATTTTGTTTTAAGGTTTTTTAGCTCCTGTTGGTTGTTCTTTGTCAGAGAAGCATAGGATGAGAAAAGAA
>MNVR01000016.1 GCA_001873995.1 Candidatus Phelpsiimicrobium noxiivivens | reverse complement strand
ATACGTCAGGAACACGCGCGGAAGCTTTCTGAGGCTCACGCGCAGGCAGCAAAGAAATGAAGCCCCCTGCGGCAAGCCGCAGGGTATACATAAAGTTTTTATACCCTACTTCAATCCCTACGCCTCATCCTTGTTCTTTAGTGTAGGGTATTTGCGGAGGCAATAATGGGCCTGACCTTAGATTTAACTTCTGCCAAAAATTATGCCTTCCGCTTGATAAAGTTCAGGGCCAGAAGCGAGAAGGAGGTCCGGGATAAATTACTTAAAAAAGAATATCCTCCCGAGATCATCGCGGATACGATTGCCTGCCTTAAAAAAACAAAACAAGTTGATGACAGGCTTTTCGCGAAGTTGTGGGTTGATAGCCGTATCAAGAGGTCATTGGGCATAGCGAGGCTCAGGCATGAATTAAGAAATAAGGGGATAGATAAAAATATTATTGAAGAGGCCTTGAGCGAGGCTGGTAAAAACTATAGCGAAGAAGCCGTGATCCGCAAGGTAATAGAACATAAGCTTATGAATTTAACGAGGCTTTCAGCTGATAAAAAGCTATCAAGGCTATATGGATACTTGGCGCGGCGGGGTTATCCTAAAGGGACTGTCGTTGAGCTCCTTTTTGAGTACATAAAACCTGACGAAGCGCAAGATACGGGGTCATGAAAAATCTTACTACTAACGCGTTAAGAAAATTATATCTTGAATTTTTCGTTACAAAAGGGCATAGCTTGATCAAGAGCGATTCTCTTGTGCCGGCAAATGACCCTTCTGTTCTTTTTACGTCTGCCGGCATGAACCAGTTTAAAGACTACTTTTTAGGCAGGCGAAAAGGCCTTCAAAGGGCCGCCAGCTGTCAGAAGTGTTTCAGGACCGGAGATCTTGAGCAGGTGGGCGTTACGCCGTTCCATCATACATTTTTTGAGATGCTTGGTAATTTTTCATTCGGAAATTATTTTAAAAAAGAGGCTATAGAGTGGGCGTGGGAGTTTGTGACAAAGACGCTAGAGATAGACCCCAAGCGTCTTTGGGTCTCTGTTTACGAGGATGACAAAGAAGCGCTTGATATCTGGAAGGGCCATATTCGCGTTCCGTCGGAGAAGATCAAGAAGTTTGGCCAGAAAGATAATTTCTGGCCATCAAACGCTATTAAAGACGGGCCTAACGGGCCTTGCGGCCCTTGTTCAGAGATCTATTACCAGAAAGATGGTAGTGAGCCTGTGGAGGTCTGGAACCTTGTGTTCACGCAGTCTGATCGCCGAGATGGTGGTTTATTGGAGCCGTTGCCTAACAAAAACATTGATACAGGCATGGGCCTTGAGAGGATGGCCTCTGTGCTTCAGGGCGTCGATTCCAATTTTAAGATAGATATTTTTGAGCTCATTATTAGCGAGGTAAAAAGATCAATAGCGCCGCTGGATGATAAGCCTGTTAATGATAAAACTGTTAATATGATCGCTGATCACGCTCGCGCTGTGACGTTCTGTATCGCGGATGGCGTTCTGCCATCTAATGACGGCCGTGGCTACGTGGTAAGGAAGTTGATCAGGCGCTGTTCTTATCTGAACGCCGCGGATGATCCTAAGCCGTTTCTTTACAAGATTGTTTCAAGTGTAGCGGACGCGATGAGCGAGCCTTATCCTGAGCTGATAGCGCGCCGGGATAATATAGCCTCTATCATAAAAGCAGAGGAGGAGAAGTATATTAAAAATATTTTAGAAGGCGGCAGTGAGAGGCTTAACGCGATCATTGAAGGCCTGAAGCGTGATGGCAGGAAAGTATTACCCGTTGAAGTCGGAGTTGATCTATATGAGACATACGGTATCTTGCCTGATTTTACGATAGAGTGTTGTGCAAGGGCCGGGTTAAAAGTAGATAGGGGCAGGATGAACGCGCTATTTAAAGAGGCTCAGGATAAAACAAGGTCAAAAAGCAAGATGGCAGGTAATATATTTAATAAGGGCACGGTGTCGTTAAAAAATTCTGAGTTTGTTGGTTATTATATGGATTCATGCGAGGCAAGAGTTATTCAGTTGATCAAAGATGGCAAAGAAGTTCGGGAGGCGTTGCCTGGCGAAAATATAAATGTGGTCCTTGATAAGACGCCGTTTTATGGCGAATCAGGAGGACAAATAGGCGACAAGGGAGTCATTGCTGTAAAGGGATCTGGCGCTGAAGTTATTATTAAAGACACAAAGAAACAAGATGGGTCTACAGTGCATTTGGGAGAGGTTTCAGGTAATAGCCAGAAGATCGTAGTCGGAGATACTGTTATGGCGTTTGTTGATCTAGGGCACCGTCAGGCGGTAAAACGCGCCCATACAGCGACGCATATCTTGCAGGCTGTATTGAGAAAGGTTCTAGGCCAGCACGTTGCGCAGGCAGGTTCTTTGGTAGAGCCGGATCGCTTTCGTTTTGATTTCACGCATTTTAAAGATATCCGCGATGAAGAGATGAGCGCTGTACAGGAACTATTGAACGATTACGTGCTTAAGAACGATAAATTGATATGTCAACAGATGCCTAAGAGCGAGGCTCAGAAAACAGGAGCTATGGCATTGTTTGGCGAGAAATATGAAGATATTGTAAGGGTCGTTTCTATCGCGGATTACAGTAAAGAATTTTGCGGCGGCACCCATCTGGATGCTACCGGCAGTATCGGCCTGATCTTGATCACTTCCGAATCATCCGTGGGCAGCGGATCAAGGAGGATAGAGGCAGTGACAGGAAAGCTTGCCTATAAACGCGCTATGGATACTCTTGGTGTGCTGGAGGAAGCCTCTTTTGTTCTTAAGATAAGCCCCGATGGCCTTATTCCAACATTAGGCCAATACTTGGCTCGTCAGAAAGCTCTTGAAAAGGAACTTTCAAGGCTGCAAGAGAATGAACTGAAGAATGATATAGACAGCATAGCGGGTAAGGCCCAAAAAATAGATGGCGTGGTGATCATCACTCATAAATTTAAAAATTTTGACACTAATCTTTTGAGGAAGGCCGTTGACCTGTTAAAAACAAAAATTCCTGCCACCGGAGTATTTGTTTTAAGTTCTGTTTTCGGAGAGAACGCTTATTTTGTTTGTGGTGTTACTCCTGATCTGGTAAAGCAAGGCCTTTGCGCGGATGAATTGATGAAGAGCGTATTGCCTTTGGCCGGAGGTTCAGGAGGCGGTAGAAAAGATTTCGCGCAGGGTGGAACAAAAGAAATAGGCAAGATCGATCTAGCCATGGAAGAGATCCAAAGGTTAGCAAAAGAAAAGGTTTAACCCAGAAAGGGTAGGCCGGGCCAACATCATTAAGGGCCGGGCCTAAGGGGAGGCTTGACCCGTGAAGATCATAAAATCGCATTCAAGGGACCTGGAAAAGTTAATAGGCCGCTTTGCTGCCTCGCAGAATAAAAGGGTAAAGGAGCGCGTGGACAGTATTATCCATGATGTGCGCGTCAATGGCGACGAGGCGCTTTTAAAGTACACCAAGTGTTTTGACGGCGTCAAGATGACTTTGAAACAGATGAGGGTGAGCGAATCTGAAAAGAGCGCGGCATTCCAGGATATCAGCCCCGAGTTTATTTCTACTTTAAAGAAGATCATAGCCAATATCACTAAATTCTATACTAAGCAGCAAAAGCGTTCATGGAAGCAGATCAATCAGGACGGAGTATTTTTAGGCGAGAAGATAGACCCTCTGGAACGCGTGGGAGTTTATGTTCCGGCGGGTACGGCGCCTTTAGTATCCTGCGTCTATATGAGTGTTTTGCCTGCTCGTATAGCAGGCGTGCAGGACATTGTGCTTGTGACGCCTCCTGATAAGAACGGCCGCATAAATCCGCACATCTTAGTGATAGCTGATCTTTTAAGGGTCAACGAAATATATAAGGTTGGCGGCGCTCATGCCATAGCTGCTTTGGCCTTTGGTACCAAAACCATAAAAAAGGTTGATAAGATAGTAGGCCCGGGCAATAACTATGTCACAGAAGCCAAGCGCCAGGTCTTTGGTTATTGCGGCATTGATATGCTGGCGGGCCCGACTGAGTTGGTTGTTATCGCTAACAGATATAGCAATGTCCCTTATTGTGTAGCTGATCTTGCGTCTCAGGCAGAGCATTTTGGCGGTTTGGCTATTCTGATCACGCCGTCTAAGTCTTTAGCCAAAGAGGTCAAGCAGGCTTTTATCGGCCATGATAAGGGTTTTATCATATTGGTAAAAAATCTGGATGAAGCCATTGATATAAGCAATCGCATAGCTCCTGAGCACTTAGAGATCTTGACCAAAAACCCGCGCAAGTTCATCAGGAAAGTAAAAAATACCGGCGCCTTATTCCTGGGGCCTTATAGCCCTGTTGCTGTTGGAGATTATTTCGCCGGCCCAAGCCACGTCTTACCGACTGCCGGGACAGCGAGATTTTTTTCAGGGTTATCCACGAATGATTTTTTGAGGAGCACGCATATTATTTCATATTCTAAAAAAACTTTAGAAGAGTCTAAACAGCATATCGAAAAGTTGTGTCAGATAGAAGGATTGAGCAAACACTTTGAATCCGTAAAAAAAAGATTTGAGTGATAACCCCGCGTTTACGTGTTGGGAATATATATCCTACAGGCGTAAGCCTGCGGAGAAATAGACCGTAGGAGGCATATATGGCTAAGGCGATCACGAAAAAACGAAAGACAAGTGAGACGGATATTAGTTTGTCTCTGATCTTGTACGGTAAGGGTAAGTATAGGATCAAGACCGGCATATCTTTTCTTGACCATATGCTAAGCTTATTTGCTAAACACGCGCTATTGGATCTTAAGCTCTGCGCGTCCGGCGACTTAGACGTTGATATCCACCACACTAATGAAGATGTGGCTATAGCGTTGGGTGAGGCATTTTCTGCCGCTCTTAAAAACAGGGCAGGTATCAAGAGGTTTGGCGAGGCTACCGTTCCTATGGATGAGGCCTTGGCAAGGGTGACGCTGGACATCTCAGGCAGGCCTTTTTTAAGATTTAATGCTGATAAAGTTAAGGTTCCTGCCAGAGCATCTGGATACAGCCTGGATTATGCCGAACAATTTTTAAGGGCTTTTGTGGTGAACGCCAAAATTACCTTGCATGCGGATGTCCTGGAAGGTAAGGATATGCATCATATCCTTGAGGCTATTTTTAAGGCTTTTGCTAAGGCTCTGCTTAGGGCTGTTGAAAAGGAGCCTCGTTCCAAAGCAATACCTTCTACCAAAGGAAGGATATAAATGCCGGTAAAAGTTGCTATTATTGATTACGGTATGGGAAATTTATATAGCGTACGCAATACATTTGTTTCTCTTGGCATAAGCGCGGACATTATAGAAAAGGCCGGAGACGATAAAATATTTTCTTATGACAAACTTATTTTACCCGGCGTAGGCGCTTTTGGCGATGCGATGAAGGAGTTGAAAAAAAGAGGCTTTATCATTCCCATCAAAGATTTCGTAGGCTTAGGCAGGCCGTTGTTGGGCATCTGTTTAGGTATGCAGCTACTCCTTGATAAAAGTGAAGAGTCTAGAAGTACAGTGGGTTTGGGTATTATTCAAGGTGTCGTAAAAAAATTTTCATCAAGGCTTAAATGCCCTCATATGGGGTGGAACGCGATAGAGGCAAGATCTCGCGCCGGTAGTATATTCAAGAATATAAAATCGCCATTTTTCGCTTACTTCTGCCACTCTTATTACGCTAGGCCGGCCAAGAGATCCGCTGTCATTGGAGAGACGGAATATGGCATAAGATTTGCGTCTATGATCCAAGCCGGCAGGGTCTATGGTATGCAGTTCCATCCTGAGAAAAGTCAGGAAATGGGTATCAAGTTATTGAGGAACTTTATAACGCAATGCTGATATTTCCAGCGATCGATATAATGAAGGGCAAGGTCGTGCGGTTAGAGAGAGGCGATTTTGAAACCGCCAAGGTATATCCTTTATCTCCGCTGGAATACGCCAAGAAGTGGAAGTCGCAAGGTGCCGCGTATTTGCATATTGTTGATCTGGATGGCGCCCGCTCAGGCAGCATCCAGAATTTTGATGTTATAAAAGATATTATAAAAAATATAGGCATTAAGGCCGAGGTCGGAGGAGGTATACGTGATGTCGCGGCGTTAAAGCAATATATGGACGCGGGCGCTGCCCGGGTAGTTTTGAGCACTAAGATCATAGATGACGCGTCGTTCTTGCGGGACGAGTGCGTGAAGTCTAACATAAAAAGGATAGCGGCCAGCATTGATTTTAAGCGTATGGAAGAAAAAGCTTCATCTTTAAGCGTTGGTACAGGTTCGTCGGCCTGGCTGGAGACTGTGGATATCAGCGTTTCGCCTTTTATCAGGTATCTGGCTTCCCAGGGGATAGAGCATATAAATTTTTCAGATATAAGCCGCGATGGCACGATGATGGGGCCGGACCCCAAAAAAATAATGTCATTTTTGACTGCTGCCAGAAATTCAGGCCAGCGCTCTTTATTTTTTACATACGCCGGAGGCATTTCATCCCTTACTGATCTAAAAACACTCGCCGGATTAGCTAAAAGTGGTGAAAGCGGAGTTGACGCCGTGGTAGTTGGTAAAGCCTTATACGAAAACAAATTTATGTTAAAAGACGCGATACAGGCGGTGGGTTAGATGTTGTGTAAAAGAATTATTCCATGCCTTGATGTCAAAGATGGACGCGTTGTTAAGGGTGTGCGTTTTTTAAAGCTTAAGGACGCGGGTGACCCAGTTGAATGGGCCAAGGCCTATGAGGCTCAGAAGGCCGATGAGCTGGTTTTTTTGGATATAACAGCGAGTTATGAAGGCAGGAAGACCATGGCCAGAGTGGTCAGAGAGGTTGCTAAAAATATATTTATGCCCTTCACTGTAGGCGGCGGCATAGCGGGTATAGAAGATGTCCGCGTTTTGTTAAAGGCAGGGGCTGATAAAGTTTCCATTAATACAGCTGCTGTTAAAGACCCCCATTTGATCTCAGAGGCTGCCAGGCGGTTTGGAAATCAGTGTATTGTAGTGGCCATTGACGCGAAAAGAACAGAAGACGGAAGACGGAAGACGGAAGACGGGAAAAATAATAGAAATCTGTCCTCTGCCCTCTGTCATGTGACCCCTGAAAGCAAATGGGAAGTATATATTCATGGTGGAAGGACTGCTACTGGTTTGGATGTCGTTGCCTGGGCAAAAAAAGCCCAGAGACTCGGGGCAGGCGAGATACTTTTGACAAGCATGGATCTTGACGGGACTAAAGATGGCTATGATATCGCTCTGACAGCCGCTGTTTCAAAGAGCTTGAAAATACCGGTCATTGCTTCAGGCGGCGCCGGCCTAAAGGCACATTTTCTGGATGTGTTTAAAAAGGGCCATGCTGACGCTGCCTTAGCAGCTTCTATTTTTCATTACGGCGAATTTACCGTGGCCGGCATCAAAAAATATCTGAAATCCAATGGTGTTAACGTGAGAACCAGCTAACGTAAGGGGACGAGATGATCCAATTAAAACCTGAAGAAATAGCGGACATAAAAAGTTTAGGTGAATTAAAATACGACGATAAAGGATTGATCCCCGCGATAGTCCAGGATAGCCAGACAGGCGAAGTACTTATGGTAGCTTACATGAATGAGGATTCCCTGAAGAAGACCCTTGTTGTCAAGAAAACTTGTTTCTGGTCGCGTTCTCGCAATAAGTTTTGGATCAAGGGAGAGACATCAGGGCATTTTCAATTCGTAAAAGGTATTTGGTATGATTGCGACAAAGATGCCCT
The DNA here is from genome assembly GCA_001873995.1 of Candidatus Phelpsiimicrobium noxiivivens. Lineage (GTDB taxonomy): Bacteria > Omnitrophota > Gorgyraeia > Velamenicoccales > Velamenicoccaceae > Phelpsiimicrobium > Phelpsiimicrobium noxiivivens. Next base: position 167 of record MNVR01000016.1, on the reverse strand, counting down.
GTTGATAAAGGTGCGCCAAGTCGGAGCTGCGTGCCACACAGGTAAGCGCAGCTGTTTTTACCGTAAGCTTAAAATAAAATAGCCATAATCTATCGGCTTCTACTATGACCTATAACCTATAACCTATAACCTATAACCTATAACCTATAACCTATAACCTATAACCT
>MNVR01000027.1 GCA_001873995.1 Candidatus Phelpsiimicrobium noxiivivens | reverse complement strand
CTTTTTTTATCGTAGCAGCTTTGTTAGTTAAAAATTCAAAAATAGTAATAAAAAATATTGGCATAAATCCAACGCGCATTGGGGCTATATCAGTATTGAAGAGGATGGGGGCAAGGATAAGGTTGTTGAACAAAAAGAATTTTTTTGAGCCTCAGGCTGACATTGAGGTTTTTTCTGGCGATCTGCGCGCAACTGTCATAAATGTGAATGAGATACCCGGGCTTGTTGATGAGCTGCCTATTCTTATGGTTGCTGCCAGTCTTGCTAGTGGTACGACCATTATACGGGGTGTAAAAGAACTAAGGGTTAAGGAGACTGACAGGATAAGCTCTATGACGCGCAATCTTCTTAAACTTGGTGTAAATATTAGAGTTAGGGCTGTGAATAAAAATGAGATCATTGAAATAACAGGCGTCCGATCATTGAGACCATCTAATTTGCAGAGTTTCTCTGATCACAGGACGGCCATGAGCATGTTTGTCGCGAGCCTTGCGGCTAAAGATGAGTGCGGCCTTGATGATGTTGCCTGCATAAATAAGTCATTTCCTGGATTTTTATCTGTTTTTAAACAACTTATGTATTGATAATGGGTTTTGTCTCTAAAAAAATATTTTGTTGACACAAAGAGAGGTGTTTGGTATAGTTATAAAACTATGAAAAACTATTTCAAGGCTCCGAAAAAAGCATTTGGTTATCTCTCCGGTTTATTTTCAAATGATATGGGCATTGACTTAGGCACAGCTACGACCCTTGTTTATGTCAAAGGAGAGGGCATAGTACTTTGCGAGCCTTCTGTTGTAGCTCTAAAAAAAGGCGCTTCTGTCAACAGGGTGCTGGCCGTAGGTGATGAGGCTAAAAAGATGTTGGGCAGGACGCCAGGCAATATCCTGGCCATTCGTCCCATGAAAGACGGCGTTATAGCTGATTTTGATATTACAGAAGCGATGCTTCGGTATTTTATTAAGAAAGTACATCGCAGGCGCGTGTTAGTGAGCCCCAGGATGGTCATTGCCGTACCTTCAGGCATCACAGAAGTTGAGCGGCGCGCGGTCAAGGATTCCGCCATGAGGGCTGGCGCCAGAGAGGTACATTTGGTAGAAGAACCATTAGCCGCTGCTATTGGCGTTGGCTTGCCGATACATGAACCGGCAGGCAATATGATCGTTGATATCGGAGGCGGTACGACTGAAGTAGCTGTTATTTCTCTTTCAGGTATAGTATTCTCAAAATCTATCAGGATAGCTGGCGATGAGTTGGATGTAGCTATAGTTGAATATCTGAAAAAAAATTACAATCTTATGATAGGTGAAAGGACCGCGGAAGATATAAAGATGAAGATCGGTTCCGCGTATCCCTTAGAAGAAGAGCTAAGTTTAGAGGTCAGGGGCCGCGACCTTGTGGCTGGCCTGCCAAAGATGGTGACTATTGCTTCGGAAGAGATCAGAGACGCTATAGCTGAACCAGTCAGGGCCATAGTAGACCTGGCAAAAATTGCATTAGAGAGGACACCTCCTGAACTTGCCGCTGATCTTATTGACCGCGGCATTGTGCTTGCCGGAGGAGGGTCTTTACTTAAGGGCTTAGACCGGATGATATCTGAAGAGACAGGCCTGCCGGTGCATATCGCCGACGATCCCGTGACAGCTGTGGCTTTAGGTACGGGCAAGATATTAGAGCTTGATAGCAAATTTCTGCGCGACGTCACTATTTTGACCAAGAGCGAAGAAGCTTGAGCACGATATTCACCGAAGGTGCATCTAGCGAAATCCGCCAAAGGCGGGATCAAAGCATAATGTGTTTTTCCCTAAAAGAAAGCTTATAACATTTCTTTTTTTATTTTGCGTAGTCTTCCTAATTTTCTTTTTTTCCTCCCAGCCTAACGTCTATTCAATACGCGCCGCTTTTTCTGACCTCGCTAAGATCCCGTTCTTGATATTGACAGGCTTTACTCATGAAATAAGGGCTGTAGCCTTTTTTCACAGGAACTATTGGCAGAATCTTAAATTAAGAGAGGAAACTGACGCCCTAAAGGCTCAACTTTTAACACAAGAAGAACATTCTTCCGAGAACGAGCGCTTAAGGGCCTTGCTTGGCCTAAAGAGCAGGTCATCTTTTAAGACGAAAGCCGCTTTTGTCATTGGTAAAGATTTTAATTCTTTCAGGCCTTACCTTATTTTGGACAAAGGCGCGTCCTCTGCTATAAAAAAATATGATCCCGTGTTGACGCCAGCGGGCCTTGTGGGCAAATGCCTTGAGCTGGGCCGATATTCAAGCAAAATAATCCTGATAAATGATCCGGACCTTTCAGTACCATCTTTGAATGTGCGGACCAGGGAGCAGGGGTTGGTTTCAGGCGCTCTGGACGGACGATGCAAGCTGCGTTTTCTTGATGCCGATAGTGATATCAAAGAAGGCGACCTTATCGTGACGAGCGGCCTTAATATGACATATCCCGTAGGTATTGTCATAGGTAAAGTGAGATTGGTGGGTATAGAATCTTCTGGGTTGGGTAAATTTGCCATCCTTGAGCCCGCTGTCAGAGTTTCTTCCGTGGAAGAATGCTTAATTGTTGTTTCTTAATAATGAATATATCCTTTCTCGCGGTAGCGCTGGTTTTTTTAAAATTCGCTTTGGCGTCTTTGTGGAGCATGCCCTTTAATCTTTTTGACCCGCTTCTCGCGGTCGTAGTCATATATACTTTCTTCCATAGCCTGGATACTAAAGATTTCGTTATCTACTCTCTTTTTTGTGGTTTTGTCGCTGATCTTTTTAGCTTGAATAGTTTCGGGGCCTATATGTTCTCTTATCTTGCGTGCGCTTTTTTGGTATCGCTTCTTTCGCGTATTGTCTATAGGCAGAATTGGCTGTTTGTTTTTCCATTGGTATTTTTGGGCGTTTTTTTGAACGCCCATTTTATATTGATCCTGGAACCAATTCTATCACACGGCGCGTCGCCTCATTATGGCTGCATGTTTTTATTAAGGCTTTTGGCTGAATGTTTCGGGACTACCTTATTGGCCTATCCTTTATATATCTTTAGTAAACGATGCGCGTCTCAACTTATAGCCTGATCTTATTTTTCTCTTTATGCGTGCTTGCCTTGGGACTCTTTTTTGTCCAGGTGATATCGGGCGGCCGCTTTTATGAATTAAGCCTGCGTAATACTATCCGCCTTATACCCGAGGAGCCCTACAGGGGCAGGATCTTTGACCGATATGGCAGCCTCATGGCTGATAATATCCTTTCGTTTGACGCTGTGATAATTCCGCAGGAGCTTAAGGATAAAGAGGCTGTTTACAAGCGGCTGGGTGAGGTATTGGGAATGGACAAAATCCAGGTCGCCAGAAAATATGAACGCGGTTATTACAATCCTTTTACTCCTGTCTGTATACAGTCTGGTATTGATAAGGCCACGGCCATAACACTTGAAGAAAAGAAGTTTGACTTTAAGGGCATTGCCGTAGACCTTAATTCAAGGAGGTTCTATCCGAACGGGCTAACAGCTTCGCATGTTCTGGGATATATTGGAGAGATAGACAAGAGTGGGATAACACGGCTTAAGGAATATGGCTATGACCTGAAGGATAAAATAGGTTATAGCGGACTTGAAGAAAAACTGGACATATTTTTAAGAGGCGAAAAAGGAGGCCAGCAGATAGAAGTTGACAATCGCGGCAGGCAGGTGAGGCTTCTTGGTTACAGGCCGCCAAAGATAGGTAAAGATGTTGTGCTGACCATTGACCTTGAAATGCAGCGCGTATCTGATAAACTCCTTGCCGGAAATAAAGGCGCTATTGTAGTCATGGATGTTCATACAGGTGATGTTTTTGTTCTAAGCAGCGCGCCGGCATTTGACCCGAACGTATTTGTGGGCCGCAAAGACAAAAAGGCCCTAAACTATTTTTTGGGTTCGGAAGATGCGCCTTTGTTCAACAGGGCCGTCAACGGCCAGTTCCCTCCGGGGTCCATATTTAAGATCATAACGGCAGCCGCAGCCTTAAAAACAAAAAGAGTCTCAGACCGCACGACTTATGTTTGCGCCGGCAGTCTCAAGGTTGGGAATAGGTATTTTAAATGTTGGTCTGAACACGGCCCTCAGGATTTCTATCAGGCAGTGGCGCATTCCTGCGACGTGTATTTTTATCATATAGGCATCACCGCTGGCGCGGACCTTCTTGCCAATACCGCGCATGAATTCGGATTCGGTAGTCTCACGGGGATCGACCTGCCGCAGGAGGCGCAGGGTTTTATACCCAGCCGTCTCTGGAAGAGGATATCGCGTTTTGAGAATTGGTATGATGGTGACACAGTCAATTTTTCCATAGGGCAAGGATATGTTTTGACAACACCTCTTCAGCTAACGCGTATGATGGCGATAGTGGCGAATGGTGGCAATATGGTTGTGCCAAGATTGACAAAGGCAATAGCCGGTGTTGATGTACCGCTGAAAGAACCCAAAAAGATGAAGATCCCTAAAGAGGATCTGGATCTTATCAGAAAAGCTCTCAGGGGGCCGGTTCTTCAGGAAACGGGAACAGCACATACTTTAGATGTCCAGGGTTTAGATATCTGTGCCAAGACGGGCACAGCCCAGGTGCACGGGAAAGAGTCCCATGCATGGGTAGCGGGGTTTTTCCCGGAGAATGATCCAAAGTACGCGTTTTGTATTTTATTAGAGAGTTCCGGTTCAAGCCATAATGCGTGCGCTTTAGGCAAAGTGTTGTTTGATGAAATAAAGAAGAGGCTCTTATGACCTTTAGGCCCCAAAAGTTAATTCTTATTGTAATATTTTTGATCCTGGCAACGGGCCTTATCTGTCTTTACAGTAGTTGTCACCAGAAAGGTGTTTTTATAAGAGAAGATATCTTTAATAAGCAGCTTTTATGGATAGGTGTCGGTATATGTTTTTTATTTTTGATGTCACGGTTTGACTATAGAAGGCTTTCCATCGTTATAGTACCACTCTATCTGTTATCTTTATTTTCGCTTTTTTTTGTGTTGGCCGCAGGCCGCACGATCATGGGCGCCCAGCGCTGGCTCGCGGTAGGTGATTTTTCTTTTCAACCATCGGAATTGGGTAAATTCACGTTAATATTGTTTCTGGCTAATTATTTCGGTCAAAAAACCATATGGGATGTTGCCTCAAGCGCCCACGCATCCAATTTTTTAAAAGGCCTGGTATTACCTTTGGGCCTGGTACTTTTGCCTGCAGGCCTTGTTTTGATCCAGCCCGATCTGGGCACTGCCATAGTGTATATGTTCATATTCATTGTTATTGGTTTTTTGGCGGGTGTGCCTCGCAGGTTTATGATAGGCCTCTTAGGTTTGGGCCTGGCGCTGTTCCCGTTTTTCTGGCATTTTTTGAAAGGTTACCAGAAGGCAAGGCTGCTTGTTTTCTTAAATCCGAATATTGATCCATTAGGCGCGGGTTACACTGTTATTCAGTCCAAGATCGCGATAGGTTCAGGGAGATTGTTTGGCAAGGGTTGGATGTCAGGCACTCAAAGCCAATTGAATTTTTTGGCTGAGAGGCACACTGATTTTATTTTCTCCGTGTGGGGTGAGGAGTGGGGTTTTATCGGTAGTATTGCCCTAGTATTTCTTTATGGATTGCTTATACTTATGATATTGAGAGTGGCACAGACGGCAAAAGATGCATTTGGAAAGCTGTTCTGCGTTGGAGTAGCGTCACTGCTTTTCTTCCATGTTTTTGTCAATATCGCCATGAATATGGGGATGTGCCCTATCGTAGGCCTGCCGCTGCCTTTTATGAGCTATGGCGGCTCATCCCTGGTCATTAACCTAGTAGCCCTAGGCATTGTCCTAAATATCGCCCGGCAAAAATAGATTTCATGTTCTTTTGCAATGTAAGTCAGCGGCTCTGGGGTCGTCAACGAGATCGCCCTATTCCCCCCTCCGAGCCCCTTTGGGGAACCCTCCCGTGGTTCCCCAGTCACGCAAAAGCGTGACGGTTCCCCTTCCGCTACGGGGGTCGTTGGGCGGCCATCGTCGCCAACTCCCTATGCCTTTAACGGCGCTTGCATTGCCTAAGTGGAATGTTACATTTTGAGTCAGACTGAAAATGTAACAGCGCGAAAAACACCAGAAGCAATTCTTTACATAATGTTATATGATAATGTTAAAAGTTTCACCTATGCGGTTGAATATTTAATGAGACAAACCATCCTGCTTGATTTGTCTCATTAAATATTCAGTTGAAGGTGTGTTAAACAAGTGTCTATGGAGGGGGCGGTGGCGAAAGTCGTACTAAGACCTCCGTAGGGAAGACAATTTTATGTTATATGAGAAGGACAGGTTTCTATTGTGCAGACAAATACAGGCAGGGGGCGGCTTGCGGCTTGTTTTGCCGCAGGGCATGTTTTTCGCGCGCAGCGGGCATGGATCCCCACAGTTTTGCTTCGCAAAGCGAAGCAGTGGGGAGAGCAAGCCGAAAAACCTGAGCGCAGGCTTTCCTCGCAGGGGAAAGACAAGCGTCCCTGCGGAAAACAAGCCCAAGACAGGACCCTTACAATATTATTGTCTGCAACAGGGACCCGTGCTACGAAACAATGGAGATGTATGGCTGTTGAATTAACTAAGGAATTGTTGCTGTCTGTTCGAAAGCCGGCGCGCTATATCGGAGGAGAGGTCAATTCTATAAAAAAGGACCTTTCAAAAATGTTCCTCAAGGTGTGTTTATGTTTTCCTGATGTCTACGAAATAGGGATGAGCCATCTGGGCCTTCGTATACTCTATGACATTATCAATAAACAAGAAGATTGCTGCGCGGAGAGGGCCTTTTGCCCATGGATAGACATGGAAGAGAAGATGCGGGCTGAGCATATCCCGCTTTGGACGCTTGAATCAAGGGAGCCGGTTAAAGATTTTGATATCCTCGGGTTTTCTCTGCAGTATGAATTAAGCTATACCAATGTCCTTAATATTTTAAGCCTGAGCAATATTCCTTTAAGATCCAGCGAAAGAGATGAAAATTCACCCCTGATTATAGCAGGAGGTTTTTCATGCCTGAATCCGGAGCCTATGGCTGAGTTTATAGATTGCTTTATCATAGGAGAGGCTGAAGAAGCAATTATAGAATTGATGGATATTGTCAGAGATCACAAAAAATCAGGGAGCAGAGATAGGCAGGCGTTGTTGAAGCGGCTGGCTCGAATTCAAGGCGCCTATGTCCCGTCGTTGAAAAAAGAGAATAGCGGTCTTAAGATATCAAAAAGGGTGGTAAGAGATATAGAAAAAGTCCTTGACCTGGATACCTGGATCGTGCCTTTCATAGAGATAGTTCACGACCGCGTCGGCATAGAGATAATGAGGGGGTGCCCTAATAGCTGTAGTTTTTGTCAGGCTCGCGCGTCTTTTTTCCCTTTGCGTGTTCTGAGACCTGAGAAAATTTTAGAGACAGTGCGGAAGTTATATTCCAGGACCGGTTACGAAACGTTTTCTTTACTTTCCTTGTCTTCTTCAGACCATCCGTGCCTGACTGAAATGGTCAAAGCATTGGTGGATGAATTCAAGGAGAAAGGGGTGAGCATTTCTTTGCCGTCTTTAAGGGCAAAAAATTTGGTAGGAGAGCTTTCCGGGATATTGGCAGATATGAGGAAGACTTCTCTGACGTTCGCGCCTGAAGCAGGCAGCGAAAGGCTAAGGCGATCGATCCATAAAAATATAGATATAGATGAACTTACAGAAGTATCGCGCCAGGCCTTTAAGTCGGGCTACAGGCTTTTGAAATTATATTTTATGATCGGCCTTCCTACCGAAACGAACGAAGACTTAGACCAGATACGCGACTTGTGCGTTAAGCTTTCTAATATAAAAAAAGAGACAGGCCATCGTCCCGCTATGCTGAATGTTGCTATTTCTAATTTTATACCCAAACCTCATACGCCATTTGAGTGGGAGAGAGTGGTTTCTTACGACGAGCTCTTGGCGAAACAGGAATATCTTAAGAATATTTTTCGTGGATACCGCGGGCATATTCATCTTAAATTCCATGACGCGCGCATGAGCTTTATTGAAGCGCTTTTTTCAAGGGGAGACAGCCGTCTGTCGGGCGTTATTCTTAGCGCGTTCCAAAAAGGCGCGAGATTTGACGCCTGGGATGAATTATTTAACTTTTCATTATGGCAACAGGCGCTAACGGATAATTGTATTGATACTTCAGTGTATCTTTCTGCTAAAGATCTATCGGACCGGAGGGCGTGGGGCTTCATTGATGTTGGGATCTAGGTGTTTTTTATTGACCCGATGAGGGATTTATGTTAATTTAAGTAATCCAACGGGTAAGAAAAGCCCATCGCAGGGAAGAAACAGGGAAAAGAGAGCAGGGGATGCATAAAACAGCTAAGAAAATGTCAATAATGTCGCGCTCCCTTCGGCCTCAGTTGGTTGTGGCCTTTTGCATAATGTCCGTTATCCCTATTTTGGCATTGCTTTATCTGATATTTTCCGGTGTATTAGCGTTAAATATCTTATTGCCGGTGCTTGGCGCTGTTATCGTTCTTTCTCTGCTCGGGTTTTTTTTGATGAAGAGGATCGTTGACCCTATTATCAGGATATGTTCCGATGCCAAGGTCATAGCTAACGGTGAGTTAAGCCGTAAGATCGATTTCGCGAGGGATGATGAGATCGGAGAATTGAGCAACGCCTTAAATCAGATGACGCAGCACATTAAGAACAATATGGATGAGCTCAAGATCTACGGAGAGAGGACTAAGGATATCAATCTCCAGATAAATAGTCAGGTCATAGCGCTTAGCGGTTTATTAGAGATCAGTAATATTATTTCTGAAGGGACGTCACTTTCAGAGGTCTTTGATATAGTAATATCCAGGCTTTCGCAGATAGCGAGTTCTTCTTTCGCGTTTATCGCGTCTAAAGATAGCGTGTCTTTTGAAGTGCCTGCTCATTACGGCCTTAGGGCTGATATATTGGCTGCTTTAAGGTTGCCCGTAAATGTGTATGTATTAGATCCATTGCTTGGCGCGGGGACGCATTTTATGAATGATAGCTCTGTCTATGATGAAGAGAGCCTTGGATTGTTAAAACTTTTTAGCGCAAAAAATCTTTTGATCTATCCTATAGCGGCTCAGGGGAGGCCTTATGGCATTTTGGGCATAGGCAATCCTCTGGATGGATTTCGTTATTCGCAGGATGATATAGAATTGATGAGTATTTTTGCCAAGCAGTTGTCTATAGCTGTTGAGAATGACCTGCTTTCAAAAAAAGTAAAAGATCTTGAGATATTAGATGAGGCGACCGGTCTTTATAATAGGCGCTATATATTCGCGAGGCTGGATGAAGAGATCCTCCGGGCGATATCTCATCAGCGGCCATGCGCGTTTCTTGTTTTTAAGATCAGTAATTTCATAGATCTAAAAAGTCAATTAGGCAAAGTGGCCGCGGAAGATGTTTTGAGAAAGTCAGCTGCCGCGTTGACTTTAATTGTCGGTGATATAGATAGGGCCGGACGCATCGGAGAGAATATTTTTGGCATGATCTTACCAGAGAAGAACAAAAGGCAGGCGCAGGAGATCGGTTTAAAGCTAAGATCAGCCATAGATGATAGCTTTAAGAGTGATATAGCCGCTAAGAAACCGCGCGTTGGTATAAGTATTTTAGAGAATCCTATTGACGGTTCTGACGCGGCGTCTTTGTTTGAAAAAATTAAAACAGCTCAGGAATTGACTGTGTAGGAGAGAGGGTTGGCATGTCTTCGTTAAAGCGAGTTACGACAAAACAATTGGGCGAGCTATTGATAGAGAGAAAGATCATAACGCCTGAACAGCTTCAGAAAGCGCTTGATTATCAGAAAGTCAATGGCGGTCTTATAGGAGAGATCCTCGTTCAGCTGGGGTTTTCTAAAGAGGAAGATATAGCTCAGGTCCTAACGGCGCAGTATGGTTTCCCTTACCTGCCTCTTGCCAATTACGATATTGATCTTGAGCTGGCGAAGCTCATTCCCGAACAGGTGGCGCGGCAGTATTGCATTATCCCCATTGACAAGATAGGCAATAACTTGACTCTCGCTATGTCTAATCCTCTTAATACACAGGCTATTGAAGACGTAGAGGAGATATCCAAATGCGTTGTCCAAGCTTTCGTGAGCACGACAACTGATGTTCGTAAGGCCATTGAGAGATGCTACGCGAAAAAATGACAAATGACAAGATTCAAACTTCACATTAAATCCCAAATACAAATTTCCAATGCAATATTTTTTTATTGGGCATTGGCCATTCAAGCGATATGAGTTCACTCCGAGAACGACTGCAGCAAATATTGATCAAGAATAAGCTTATCTCAGAAGACGATCTAAAACTCGCTCTTCAGGTCCAGAAAGAACACGGCGGAAAATTAAGCGATTGCCTTGTCAAACTTAATCTCATAAATGAAAAAGACCTTCTTATAGCGCTTAGCGAAGGCCTCGGATTTCCGCCGATTTCTTTAGCCCGGTTTAAAATAGAACCCGACGTATTAAAATTGATCCCAAAAGAGATGGCCAAACACTATCAGATAGTGTCTATCGGAAAGATGGGTAAGTCTCTGACCGTTGCCATGGCTGACCCTTTGAACATATTCGCTATTGATGATCTAAAGAGCCTTACCGGGTTTGAGATAAATCCTATTATTGCCCAACAAAATGAGATCTTGTCTACCATTGAGCAGTATTATGAGGAACCTGAGACGACGCAGGTGATAGATGATATTATCAAAGAAGCCTCTGAGGTTGATATTGAAGTCGTGCGCTCGTCAAGGGAAGGCGGTTTTGACACGCAGGAGCTGATGCGCCTGACTAAAGAGGCGCCTGTCATAAAGATCACGAATTTGCTTATTGAGCGTGGTATTGAGATGGGCGCCAGTGACATTTTGATAGAACCCTGGGAACGTACTATGCGCGTGCGCGTCAGGGTAGATGGTATGCTTAGGGAAATAGAGTCGCCGCCGGTAAAATTTCACGCGTCCATAGTTTCAAGGATCAAGGTCATGTCGGACCTTGATATCTCCGAACACCGCCTGCCTCAGGATGGCAGGTTTAAATTAAAACTCCCGGACAGGTTTGTGGATTTCAGGGTCTCTATTTTACCGTCATTTTATGGTGAGAAGGCGGCCTTAAGGATCTTGGATAAGAGCATGGCAACCCTGGATGTAGATAGGCTCGGTTTTGATAATAAGACATTGGCTACGATCAAGGCCTGCAGTGATCAGCCTCATGGGATGATCCTAGCCTGTGGGCCTACGGGCAGCGGTAAGACCACGACTTTATACTCTATCCTAAAATATATTGACAGCCCGGAAGATAACATCGTGACCGTAGAAGATCCAGTTGAATATCAATTAGAAGGTATAAATCAGGTGACTATCAGGCCTGAGATCGGCTTAACATTCGCCAGCTGCCTGCGCTCTATTTTAAGGCAGGATCCTGATATCATAATGGTAGGAGAGATCAGGGATTTTGATACAGTGGATATTGCTATCAAGAGCGCTCTTACAGGGCACCTTGTTTTAAGCACCCTGCATACTACCACCGCAGCGGGCTCGGTTTTGCGGTTAGTGAACATGGGGGTTGAGCCTTTCCTTATCACATCTTCTGTTATTTGTCTTCTTAATCAGCGCTTAGTCAGGAAGATATGCGATTCCTGCAAGGAAAGTTACGTCTTGACAGATGTTATGATAGATAGTTTAGGGATAAAGCATTCCAAAAGCCCTATTTTGGCATATAGAGGCAAGGGGTGTAAAAGGTGTTTTAACATTGGTTATAGCGGTCGTATAGTTATTGGCGAAGTGCTTACATTCACGCCCGCCATCAAGGAGTTGGTGTTAAAGAAGGCGCAGGAGCATGAATTAAAATCCGCGGCGCGGCGTGATGGCATGCAGACATTGAGGGAAAACGGCGTCCTTAAGGTTTTAGAGGGAGTGACTACGCTGGAGGAGATATTGCGCGTGACAGCTCCGGATGAATCTATAGCAAAAGATAATTAATTAGTAACTCGTAATCCGTAATCCGCGAACTCGTAACCCGCGAACTAAAAACATGGCTATGTTAAAGAAGAAATTACCGGATATCCTTCTTGAGGCTAAGTTGGTGACGCCTCAAGATATGGAGAGGGCTTTGAAGGTTCGCGCCGATACTGGCGGGAATTTAAAGGATATTTTATTAAAGGAAGGTTATGTCAAGGAGAGAGATCTTATGGCAGCTCTTTCAAAAGAATTGTTTATTCCTTACTTAGAGTTGTCAAAATACAAAGTTGATCCGCAGGTCGTTGGGTTACTCCCAGAAAAGATCGCCAGGCAGTATAAGATAGTGGCTTTGTCAAAGATCGGCAACGTGCTTACGGTAGCCATGAGTGATCCTCTTAATATATTCGCTATTGACGATATTAGGGTGATAACTGGCTATGATATTGATATCGTTTTGGCTGGAGAAAAGGAACTTACTAAGGTTTTGGATAAGTTTTTTTCTGGGTCCGCGAGCAACGAAGATATCACCAGCATGATCGAAGAAGATGGAAAGGGCAAAGACGTTGAGGTCGTTAAAGTTGATGGGACTCTTGAGTTGGGCACTGTCCTTGAAGAGAGCGCCAAGGCGCCTATTGTCAAGATCGCTGATCTTATGATAACCGAGGCATTGAAAAGACGGGCCTCGGATATCCATATTGAACCTATGGAGCGTGATCTGCGCGTGCGCTACCGCGTTGATGGGCACCTTTATGATGTTTTTAAATTGCCCAAGAAGAACCAGAATGCTATTCTGGCTAGAATAAAGATAATCTCCGGCCTTGATATCACCGAGGCTAGGTTGCCGCAGGACGGCCGCTTTAAGGTGAAGTCAAGGGATAGGGAAATAGATTTCAGGGTATCAGCGTTACCTACGACTTTTGGACAGAAATTCGTTTTAAGGACCCTAGACCGAGCTAAGCTTGGCGTTGGGCTTGAGTCGCTTGGGTTATCTCCGGAACCATTAAGGCTTTTTGCTGAGGCCGTTAAAAAACCGTTCGGTATGATATTGATCACGGGGCCTACGGGTTGCGGTAAATCCACGACGCTCTATTCTATTTTGAATAAACTAAACACCCCAGAATTGAATATTGTCACAATTGAAGATCCTGTTGAATATCAATTGGAAGGTATCACTCAGATCCCTGTTAGGCCTGATATCGGCCTTACCTTTGCTTCGGGCTTGCGTTCGGTCCTAAGGCAAAGCCCCGACGTAGTTATGGTAGGTGAAATAAGGGATTCAGAAACCGCGGATATCGCTATAAAAGCATCGCTGACCGGACAAATAGTGCTTTCTACTCTGCATACCAACGACGCTGTGGGCGCTGTAACGCGTCTTATAGACATGGGTGTTGAGCCGTTTCTCGTGGCATCCAGCCTTATTGTTACTTCGGCCAAGAGGTTGTGCCGCAAGGTCTGTTTACAGTGCAGGGAAGAAAGCCATATACCTAAAGAGACATGGAAGAAGTTAGGTATTGAGAAAGTATTGAAAGGCAGCCTCAAGCCTACATTTTTTAAAGGAAAAGGATGCCCGCATTGTAATAATACAGGTTATTTTGAACGAATAGGTATACATGAAGTCCTTGCCATTGATGACTCTTTACGCGATCTGATTATTAAACGCGCTTCTTCGGGGCAGATAAAAGAGTTTGCTGTTAAGGAAAAAGGTTTTTTGACGTTGCGCGACGATGCGATGCTTAAAGTAGTTGAGGGCGTCATCACTCTTGAGGAAGCCCTGCAGGCTACGGTTGAAGAATAATAGAAACTTTATAGTTAATAGTATATAGCATAGAGAAAGAGGAATATTAAAATAAAGTATAGTATTTAACATAAACATAGCTTAAAATGAGATCGTTGAAAAAAACCTCAATGGTTTTGATTACCTGCCTGCCGTAAGCAGGCAACGACAGCGGTTTGTTTTTATTTTTTACTATAAACTATATATCATATCTTTCTTTGAAATTATGGGCGAAGAACAAGTTCTTGTGATTGATGGAGAGGAATCTACGTGCAACCTTATCAAGTCAGCTTTGGGGGCGCGGGGTTTTCAGGTGCGTGTTGCTTGCGCCGCTAAAGTAGGCCTGCAGCTTTATAATGAAGAGCCTGTCAACCTTGTCTTTGTTGATATGGATATACCGGATATTGATGCCCACTATCTTATCCGGGAGTTGAAGAGGCTGGATGGAAATTTAGGGATAGTTATTTTAAGTTATCCGGATAAAGCAAATCTCGTTCAAGAGTCTATGGACTTAGGGGCTGCGGATTATCTTTATAAACCCTTAAAAGGTGATGAGGTCCATTTTAAGGCAAGGCACGCGTTGGATTACGCGAAATTCGTTTCTAACAACATACGTTCTCAAAGAGGCACAGAAGAGAGGAACCTCTCTTTACAGAAACAGAACCTTCTTTTGGCCAAGCGTATTGAAGAGAGCACAAAAAATTTGACGAGGCTCTACGAAGACCTGAAAGAGACATACATGCGCACTATAAAGGCCTTGGCGCACGCGATAGACGCACGGGACCATTATACTTACGCGCATTCTGATAACGTGACGCGTTACGCGGAAATTATCGCCCGTCAGATGAACGTGGACATGAGCTATGCGGAGGACTTAAAGGATGCCTGCCAGTTGCATGATCTAGGCAAAATAGGTGTTCATGACAGTATCTTAAGTAAGCCGGGCGCTTTGACGCAGGAAGAGTTTACCGAGATCAGGCTGCATTCTCAAAAAGGCGCTCAGATCTTAGAGCCTTTGAGATTTTTAGATAACGTTATTGCCATTGTCAAACATCATCATGAACGTTGGGATGGAAAGGGATATCCAGCCGGGATCAAGGGTGAAGACATACCTTTGGGGTCGCGTATTCTGGCGGTCGCCGACAGCTATGACGCGATGGTTTCAGCGCGGCCTTATAGAAGAGTTGGGTTGTCTAAAAAGGAAGCGATAGATGAGATCGCGAAGAACAGAGATACCCAGTTTGACCCTAAAGTCGTGGCTGCCTTTATGAAGATCGTTGATAAGATTTGAGTACCAAGAGGAATAAAACTTCGATCCCTTGGTTAAACACTTATCAATTTTAAGCTATTGCGCTTAAAATTGTCTAAGTAATCTTCGGGATTAATTTTGCAGGGAATGGATACCTACAGTATACAAAATTAAGGAGTAATATGTCAGTCTATAGTTATAGCGCTAAGGACAATCAGGGTTTAAAATTCTCTGGTATCGTTGAGGCGTTGAATGAACATGATGCTATAACTGTTCTTCATAAGAAAGGCCTCATCGTTATTGCCGTCAAGGAAGAAAGGCTTAAAAAAGTCAGAGAGCAGGGAGTAAAATTAGATGACCTTGTTGTTTTTTCACGCCAGTTGGCTACCATGGTGGATAGCGGCATCACTTTAGTCCAGTCGCTTCATATTCTAAGCGAACAGGCCGAAAATAAAATACTTTCAAGCGTCACGTTAAAGATAAAAGAGGATATTGAGGGAGGCTCAAGCCTGCATGAGTCTTTGGAAAGGCATCCTAAGATATTTTCAAATCTATATATTAATATGGTCAAGGCGGGCGAGACCTCAGGCCTGCTTGATGAGATACTTGACCGTCTGGCGTCTTATCTTGAAAAATCAAGCGCATTGCAAAGAAAAGTAAAATCGTCGCTTGTGTATCCCGCGGTCGTTATTTCCATGGCCTTCCTTATTACTTTAGTACTTTTAATAAAAGTTGTTCCTACTTTTAAAGGCATATTTGATTCGCTTGGCGGCACATTGCCTGTGCCGACGCAGATATTGATAGGTATTTCTGATGCTTTAAGAAGATTCTTCTTATTTTTTGTCATAATTTTTACCGTGTTGGTATTTTTGTTCAAGAAATATATCAATACTCCTAAAGGCCGCTTTCAATTTGACCACAACCTTTTGCGCGCGCCCATATTCGGCCCATTGTTTAGAAAGGTCGTGGTGGCTAAATTTTCCAGGACACTGGCTACTCTGGTCAAAAGCGGCGTTCCTATTTTGAACGCCCTTGAGATCGTTGGTAAGACAGCTGGTAATATGGTGGTAGAAAAAGCTGTAACCGACGCGCGCGCTTCCATAAGGGAGGGAGAGCCGATCTCTGAGCCTTTGTCAAGAAGCGGCGCTTTTCCTCCTATGGTCGTCAGGATGATATCAGTCGGTGAACAGACGGGCCAGTTAGAGAAGATGCTGAATAAAATAGCCGACTTTTATGATGAGCAAGTGGACGCCGCGGTCAGCGGATTGACGTCTATGATAGAACCGCTCGTCATAGGATTTCTTGGCATCATCATCGGCGGTATCGTGGTAGCGTTATTTATGCCTATATTCAAGATAACAGAACTGATAAAATGACGGGTGTCTTGAATATTAGATCTTCGGATGCTATACTTACACTAGGAAAACGGAAGACGTAAAAGGTAAACCACCCGAAAGAGTGGGGCACAAAGCTAAAGGGCCTAATCATATATTTATTTTGTAGGGTAGCCAGCTGCCATCTAGGAATAATTTTGTGCCTATTCTTTAACTCTAAATGTAGAGTGGAATAGGCTTTTTTATTTGACAAACGATAGGAGGTGAGATAAAATACTCACAATGTAACTAATGGCAGACTTTGCGCTTGCAATAAAACAGTTAGGCATGGTTCTTCAAATCTTCAATTGAAAAAAGCGCTAAGTAAATCTTTGCCAAGGAAGGAGGGTAATTAAAATGCGTTCAAAAAAAGGTTTTACGCTTGTTGAAATCATGATCGTTGTCGCTATTATCGTTCTGTTGGCCGCTATCGCAATACCAAACTTACTTAGGGCAAGGTTAAGCGCTAACGAAGCAACAGCCATCGCAGCGATGAGGACATTGAGCACAGCAGCAGAGAGCTTTAGGGCAGGCCAGTCACCACCGCTTTATCCGGCAGACCTGACTTGCTTGTCAGATGCGACTCCGCCTTATATTGACTCTGTTCTCGGACTTGGTAACAAGTCGGGTTATACATTCACCTATACTCAGACTGGCACTCCGGCTGGCAGTCAATATACCGTTTCTGCTGTTCCTCAGTCAGTTAACGTGACTGGCGTGCGCGGTTTCTTTGTTGACGAGTCCGGTGTTGTGAGAGCTGCTCAATCTGGAGAGGCTACATCTGCTAGTCCGCCTATTGAGTAATATCTGGAAAATGTATCAGTTTTTGGAAATACAAAAAAGCGGCTGGTAAAACAGCCGCTTTTTTGTTGCAGCAAGCAACACACACCTCGCCTTTGTTGGATGGCGAGTGTACGTTTTCTACGTTACCGGCATCTCAATCATGGCCGGGTGTTTATCACAGCGGCATACATGAAGCTCAAAAATTATCATATTTTTTTGATTTTATTAATCGCTGTATTTGCAGCTTATGGCAATTTCCTTGGCGGTCAATTTATCTGGGATGATAAACCGCTTATCGCAGACGATCCTTTTGTAAAAAACCCGCACTTATGGGATCGCGCTTTTAGCACAGAACGTTACGAAAATTCTGGTATCAATTATTACCGGCCGTTAGTCGCTATTTCTTTTATACTTAATTCAGTATTTTTAGGCACTGATCCGTTTTGGTATCACTTAGTTAATATCATTTTGCATTTCTGCGTTGGTTATTTATTGTATCTGTTTTTGAGGATGAAGTTCTCCTGGCAGTTTGTGTCTTTTGCGGCTGCTATGATCTTCCTTGTCCATCCGCTGCACGCTCAGGTTGTCACATTTATTTCCGGCCGGGCCGATTCGTTATGCGCTCTATTTATATTGTCATCGTTGATATTTTTTATCAAAACTCCTGATAAACGCGCAAATATATATTTATCGTATTTTATGTTCATTTTGGCTTTGTTGACAAAAGAAACTGCCATAGTGCTGCCTTTTCTTTTGTTATGGAAAAAATCTTTTTTAAGGAAAGCCTGGCCTTTATTTTGTATCGCTGGTATCTACGCGGTTTTAAGGATAAGCCTTTTAAATTTTTCTTTAGGCAATCCCTTTTTGCAAAAAAAGGGTTTTGCTTTTTTTGATGTCGGTATTTTTGATAGGTTTTTTGCTTTCGGCAAGAGGCTCTTGATCTACGTAGGGTCATTTATGGCTCCTTTTGGCCTGCATATGGAGAGGCTGACTGCGTATGAGCGGATCTCGCCTGAATACTGGGCCGGGATCTTTTGCGCGCTTGTACTTACTGGTGCAGGTATCAAAAAATTTGGAGCAAATATTGATTTACGCAAAAGTAACAAAAGCTTCTTTGCGCACGGTATTTTTTGCCGTCTGCTGCGGTTTGCATTTTCGCTATTACGCTCCAAAGAACGTGTCGCTATAGCTAAAATGCAATTCCCCTGCCTACCGGCAGGCAGGCTTGCAGACTCTCGCCAAAAATCCCTGATCGTGCGCTTAAAGGATTTTCCATTAATTTTGCGTCCATTCATAACTGCCGGGCAAAACAATCGGCCCTTTACTTTTTGTTTTGGTTTTTTGTTTGGCTTTTTCCACATTCTGCCCTGATATTCCCTAATATCATGGCTGAGCATTTCTTATATTTGCCTTCTATGGCGCTATGTTTTTATTTGGCTGTCTTGGTGGGGGAAGTGGCGCGCCCCGGATCAAGGTGGAGTATTTTATCGGCTATTGTGTTGTATTTTGCATTTTTTAGCTGGCAGAATAATAAGGATTGGTTAAATGAATTGCGTTTTTTCCAGAAAACAGTCACGCTTTCACCCTATAGCGTTAGGGCGGTCGATAGCCTGGCTTCTCTGTATCTTGAACAGAATCGTTACAATGATGCCGAGCTGGAATATAAGCGGATCTTGTCCCTTAAAAGCATGTTTGCCGGGCGTCCGGGATCAGATGTGGTGGAGTCATTCGCGCATTATGATCTAGGCATCATATATGGAAAGACCGGCAGGGCAGCTGATGCAGTTTTGGCTTATCGTTCTGCTGTTAGTGTAAATCCAAAAATGGAAAAGGCTTATAATAATATGGGCTTGCTTTATCAACGCATGGGTAATGTGAACAAGGCACAGGAGTCTTTCAAGAGGGCCATTGAGTTGGACAGCGGGTTCTATCAAGCTTATAACAATCTGGCTACGCTCTATGCTCAGATAGGTGACAATAAGAGCGCTATGGCCTTGTGGCAGAAGGCACTTTTAATAAACCCTGATTATGAAACGGCAAGGAATAATATAGAAATAGCCAAGGGGCTCGTTAAAAAGGATTGACTTTTTTGATATTTTCTATAAGATAATAATAACTATGAGGTTACGATTGAAGAGGAAGGGATTTACTCTGCTTGAATTGATGATAGCAAGCGGTATTTTAGTTATTGTCCTGACAGGACTTTTGTCAGCCTATATCAGTTGTCTTGAGATGAATGAGACTACGAAGAACTCAAACCTCGCTTTAGGCGCTGTTCAGGAAGAGCTTGAGAATTTACGCAAAGCGCCTTTTCAAACGCTTAATACGACCTATACTTTTTATGCCACCGGGACTTTAGCTAATTTAAGTTTAGGAAGGGTGGTCATAGACAACGCTACAAATACTTCTTTTTACAGGGTCGATGCAGGTATGTGCTGGAAACAAAGGAATTCGCGCATAATCGGCGAATGTAGGGATAATAATGGTACCCTGGTGTTTAATGATACAAATAGCAACGGCATATTGGATTCACCTGTGCAATTGACGACTTATATGGCGCAAAGATGAGCAAGGGATATACGTTGGTCGAGATCATGGTAGTTATGTTCATCCTTGCTGTACTTGCAGGAGCTGTATTTATGGTAATGTCTTCAGGAAGGCAAATATGGGATACTTCAGAGGCCAGGACAGCGCTGCAGCTTGAATTGAGAAAAACCCTGTTACGTATCTCCGATGACCTGAAACAATCTTCTGTAAACCAGATTTTTATTGATGCAGGCCTTACGACAGAATTTCCTACGGGTACGGCATACCAGGCGATCTATTTTAAGGTTCCTCAGGGCATCAGTAACTCTACTGGCGCTATTGAATGGAATAGTAGTTCGATCAGTTACACGCTTGTCAATAATATTGTTACAAGGGCTGACGGCGCAGGCGCGCTTAAGATATCCAGTAACATCGCGGGTATGAACTTTACCCGCATAGCCAACGATGTTTTTCAAATAAGGTTAAGCGGACAAAAAGTCAAAGCAGTTGAACACGGCAATGTTACTATTGATGCTACAATGGATTCTGCTGTGGCAGTAAGGAATTAAATTATGACCATATTTGCTAAAAAAGGGTCTGTCCTGATATTTGTTTACGCTGTTATTTTTATTCTTTTGAGCCTAAGCGCGAGCGTTATTGCTCACAGTATCCTTGAGAGAAAAGCTTTTGAGATCACCAAACAGCGCGCAGAGGTTTTTTATGTGGCTGAAGCAGGTATGGACAGCGCTTTGGCAGCCTTGAAAACAAACGCAAGCTATAGCGGTACTGGCGGCACGGTTGTTTCTGTGTTTCGCGATTCAATGGTGATAGGGCAATACGAGACTACTGTAGTTGATCTCGGTTCCTCTATGAGAAATATTGTAGTCACTAGTTATGTGCCGCAGAAGATTGTTGGTCCAGGGGTCTTAAGGCAGACGTGTAAGGCTGAAGGTGTTGCAAAGGTTTCATCTGCTCTCCCAATGAATTTTTATGATAATGCCATTTATTCGGCAGGTGAAGTTGAATTTATAGGTAATAGCTATGATGTAACAGGAAATGTTATTTATGCGGATACAATTTCCAATGAGGGACGTGTTGTTGGCACAGTATCATACGATATAACTATTACTCCATTGGCGCAATTTGATTTTGCAACTATGCGAGCTGCTGCTATTGCCCAAGGCAACCTTTATGATGCCGCTCGTTTGGCAAGTAAAGACGCATTTCCTGCTAGTTTCTGGTATACGGCTCCTACAGATCCATCTGACCCTACGACAGGAGTGCCTAATGTTGTTTATGTTGAAGGTGATATGACATTGTCTGGCAATGTAACCGCCGGCGGTTTTTTCCTTGTTGTCGGAAATGTTTTGACTGACCCTAATGTAACGTCTGATACCACGATCACAGGTAATGTCACTGTTAATGGCTGTATTTATTCAACAGGTGAATTTGAACTTAAGGGTGGCGGTGGCGCTTTGAATGTCAATGGAGGAGTTTGGGCAGGCGATGAAGCTGAGTTTACAGGTAATGCAAAAGTCACGTACGAACAAGACTATATGGATGCTATAGAGGCTTTTGTTGGAGGGAGCTCAGGTGCTGTTCAGTTGTTATCCTGGAGACAGTTAGAACTTTATAATTGATAAGGGGAATTTATTAATGGGTATTAGTATTGGCATAGAGCATATTATTGGGCAGGTCAAGGACCTATTTTCAAAATCTCTGGCTGAGGTCGCGGCACCCGTAGGTTCGCTTGGTGTTGATATAGGTTCTCATTCGGTGAAGATGGTGCGGCTTGAGTCATCAAAAGAAGGCCATAAAGTCCTAGGGTTCGCCGTTGAAAAGGTGCCGGATAAGAATTATAGGGATGCCTTAAGTAAAGCTTTGGTTAAGACCAAAGCCCCTTTAGGCCAGGGCGCTGTTATTTCTGTCGCGGGCCAGGGTGTGGTATCAAGGTATATTGAGCTGCCTCTTATGAACAAAACAGAGCTTGAATCTTCCATGAAGTTTGAAATTGAAAAATATGTGCCTTTTAGCCTCGCTGAAGTCTCTTCGGATTACGCGGTTGTGGGCGAAATGAAAGATAAGGCGAAGATGTCTGTCTTGGTCGCGGCGGCAAAGAATGACCTGATACAAAAAAAATGTGACCTGGCAAAAGAGGTCAATCTTAATTTAAAGGCTATTGATCTTGATTGTCTCGCGCTTGCTAATTTTTTTATGCAGATAAGCGGCCTGGCTAAAAAGGGAACTTGTTTAGGTGTTATCAATATCGGTAAGTCAGTGTCTAATATTAATATTCTGGTAGATGGCGCTCCTTGTTTGAGCCGTGATATATTTATCGGAGGAGATGATATAACAAAGAAAATGGCGGAAGTCATGGAAATAAATTACACTGACGCCGAAAAGATGAAGTTAGAGCCTGGTTCAAAAAAAGATGAACTTTTGAGTATCTGGGACCCCGTATTGAATAATCTGGCCGCCGAGATCCGTGTTTCTCTGGATTATTTTGAAGCCAGGAATAATAAGGCTGTTGAGATGATGTTCATTACTGGCGGCGCGAGCAGGCTATTTGGAATAGAAGAGTATCTCAAACGCCTTTTGTCCGTTGAAATAAAAAGATTAGACTATTGCAGTCAATTGAAGTATGAGGCCGGTTTAAGCCAGGAGGAATTCGCGAAAGATAGCGATCTCTTAGCTGTCGCCCTGGGCCTGGCACTTAGATAGTATATATGGAAGGACGCAAAAGTAATGGAAGATTCTTTAAGCGCACAATCAGGTATTTTTTGGCAAGAGTCTGCGCAGACGGCAAAAAATACCGTGCGCAAAGAAGCTTCCATTACTTTTGCGTAAGTCAATAGTTGAATAAATTAGGAATTTTGTTTTTCCTATACGCTAAACGCTGTTTTTGATTATATGATCACTATAAATCTATTACCACGCGATTTAATAAAAACAGAACGTAAGATCGTGCTTCCATATAAGATATATATTTTTATCGTATTGGTTGTTCTGATATTTTTGCACTTGTGCTTATTTTCGTTGGCTGTAGTTAAAAAAGTGCAGATATTAAGCCTCAGAGGAAGTTGGGGCAAGGTTGAGCCTCAGTCTAAGGATTCTGTATCAGTTAAGGCGGAAATAAAAGACCTTGAGGCAAAAGCCAATACCATGAAGGTAATACTTTCTCGCAAGGCTAATATGACGGAGCTTTTGTCAAGCCTTGGGCTGGCAGTTCCGAAGGGGCTGTGGTTGGAACGGTTTACTTATTCAGGTGATGGCCTTATGATACAGGGTAGTGTTGTATCTTTAACGCAGAACGAGATGTCAACAATAGGAAAATTCCTTCAGGATTTAAAAAGCAATAAGACATTTGCCGCGCTTTTTGCGAAGGTAGAACTTAATTCCGTGCAGAGGCGTATTATTAAGACCTATGACGTCGTGGATTTTATCGTAGTGGGAGAAATAAAGAAATGAAGAATTTAGCAGTCAGCGACGCGCTTGGCCGCCTGAGAAGTTTTAAAGATGACGCGAAAGTCATTATAGCTATAGCGGCAGTTTTGTTTTTATTAGACGCCGTTTTTATCTTACGTTTTCAATTTGTATCT
This sequence comes from Candidatus Phelpsiimicrobium noxiivivens, assembly GCA_001873995.1. GTDB lineage: Bacteria > Omnitrophota > Gorgyraeia > Velamenicoccales > Velamenicoccaceae > Phelpsiimicrobium > Phelpsiimicrobium noxiivivens. Next base: position 8,737 of record MNVR01000027.1, on the reverse strand, counting down.
GTGGGGCGCATGTTTAAAGAGGTTAGTCAACTTAAAGCCGGTATCAGTAGCACCCGCGATGATGCTAAGTTTATTTCAACTTTTAAAAATAGGTCTAGCGATTTGAAAAAAGAGATAGATGAGCTGAACAAGATGGTCCTCACTGAAAGTGATATGCCAAAGGCCCTTGAGAATATATCTCAATTTGCCGATATCAGCGCGGTCAGGATCTTAAAGATAAGGCCTATTTCGGAGCCGGGAACTGCCGAGCCTAAGGTATCTAATAAGGGCTCTCTAAAAGGGCAGGATGTTTTTTCCAGCAAAAAAATATCAATTTTTGCTAAATGTGGTTTTAATCAGTTGGGCCGTTTTATAGCCCTGATAGAGAGTTCGCCGATATTTTTTGACATTAAAAATATTGAGATACAGACGGATCAGCAGGATTACACAAAACATACTGTCACAATAATACTTGAAGTGGTTGTTAGAAAAGCTTAATATGCTAAAATGAGTCTTTTAAGGCCAAAGAATTATTTTTATCTGGTAACGGTTTGTATGGCCCTGGTTTTTTCTGTTGCAGCGCTGGCGCAGGAACAGAAGGCATTATATAATTACCAGGGCAAGAGAGACCCTTTTGTTCCGCTTATATCTTCTTCGGGATATCTTTTAAATCTTGAACCTGAAGAAAACGCGGCCCTGCGGCTTGAGGGCATAATGTATGATCAGAAAGGTGATTCCATGGCGATTATTAGCGGAGAATTAGTAAGGGTTGGTGAGTCTATAGCTGACGCGGTCGTTAGTTCCATAGATCCTGCCAAGGTGACTATTATTAAAGATAATCAAAAAGTTGAGCTTGAATTGAGAAGGGAGGAATAAATGAAGCGATGGAGGCTTCCATATCCAGCGGTCATAATTTTTTTCATCATGGCGAGTTTTTTTCTATTCAGCGATCCAGCGTTCGCGCAAGAAAATAACGCTTCAGTAGGAGCTGCGGCGGTCGATGCCGCTGTCGCGATCGCCCCGGCAGAAACACAGCAGGCCCCGGGCCAGGTTTCCTCCGCGCCTACAAAGGCTATCCCCGCAGAGGTTAGTAAAGAGGCCGCGGTTGGCGCAGAGGAATCAGCTAAAGCGCCTGAGACTATCACCTTAGATTTTAAAGAGGCTGATATACGCGACGTTTTAAAGATAATTTCTTATAAGAGCGGAGTAAATATAGTGGCCAGCCCAGAGGTAACGGGTACTGTGAACGTGCGCATTACGGATGTCCCGTGGGAGAGGGCGTTGGATGTTATACTAAAAACATACGGTTATGCCTATGATAAACAGGATAGGATCATTATGGTGGCGCCGTTAGAAAAGTTGATGGCGCAGAGAAAGATGGAACAGGATATGGCTCAGGTCCAGCCTACCGCAACTGAGGTTGTGGACCTAAAATATATTGATGCGGTTGATGCTAAAAAGGCTATTGAGCCGCAACTCTCGCCGCGTGGCAGGATCACCATATTGGAGATCACGGGCCAGGCCGGATGGGGATTTGGCGGCAGTTTTGAGGAAAAGCGCTCCAGAGGTTCAGAAGTTAACGGTCGTTCGCGGACTATGATCGTTTCTGATATACCCCCTGTTTTAGATAGGATCAGAAAAATGATAGAAGGTATTGACCAAAAACCTAAACAGGTCTTGATAGAGACTCGTCTTGTTGAGATCAGTTTGAATAAACTCAAAGATTTTGGTTTTGATTACGCGACCGGAGGAGCTGGTACTACAGCGACTTCCGCGGTGACAACCGAGAGTTTCACGGGAGATATGAAGGCTGGCGGGCATTCCCTTGGCAATTTGATATCACCGGCCGCGTTTGGCCCGCAGGCTGCTACCATAACTTCGGCAAATACCGGGCTAAATCTCGTATTTCAGAAATTAGCAGGGGATAAGTTTGAAGTGCTCTTTCATGCCCTTGAAGAAAGAGTCGGCACTAACACGCTGTCAGCGCCTAGCATACTGACTTTAGATAATCAGGAAGCTACGATACTCGTGGGTGAAAAGTTTCCTATTGTGAACACTACGGTCAGCGCTCAGTCAGCTACAACGGTAAATGTTTCCCTGCAGGAGTATAAGGACATAGGCATCCAGTTAAACGTCGTCCCTCAGGTGAGCGGTAAAACTAAAGATTATATCAATATGATAATCCATCCTGCCGTAACGACTGAGGGGACTTTGATAGAGTCCAAATATCCACGCATTACTACGCGCGAGGTGCAGACTCAGGTGATGATCAAGAGCGGAGAAACGATCATGATCGGCGGCCTTATTAAGGACGTCAAGAATGAAAGTGTGGAGGGTATACCTCTTTTAAGAAAGATCCCTATTTTGGGCAAGCTTTTTGAGAGGACTACTATTGATACTGAAAAAATTGAACTGATTATTTTTATAACGGCCCATATCGTTGATGATAAGAGCCTTACCGAAGAACAGTTAAGTAAGCTTGAGCAGAAGCTGGGCTTGCAAATTTCTTCGCAAAAGTGAGTTTTTTAAAGTTATGATAACCCCGCACATCATGACCTGTGCGGGGTTATTGGTTTATATCAGGAAACGCAGTGAACATGTTTTACAAGTATATTTTCAGGTTCAGTAAAAAAGACGATATGGTATATATATCTCACTTAGACCTGATGAGGCTTTTAACGCGGGCCGCGCGCAGGGCTGATCTGCCTGTTTGCCTGACGCAGGGTTTTAATCCGCGCTTAAAGATAAGTTTGAAGAGGGCATTGAAATTAGGCGTTGCTTCGGATAGCGAAGAAGGAGAGATCGTACTTCGCGAGAGGCTGGAAGATAATGAGCTTTTAGACAGGTTACGCGCCTTTATGCCCAGGGGCATTGAAATTCAAAGTATTAATTTAGTTACTAATTATAGAGATACGCAAAAGTAATGGGAGATTCTTTAAGCGCAAAATACCGTGCGCAAAGAAGATTCCGTTGTTTTTGCGTAAGTCAATAGCATAGGAGAAAAAGTGAAAAAGAAAGAAATTTTGATTAATTATGAGCAGCAGGAGAGGCGCGTCGCCATTTTGGAAGACGGGAAATTGGAGAATTATTTTGTTGAGCGCCTCCAGGACAGGACTACGCTTGGTAATATTTACAAAGGCCGCGTTGAAACGATCGTGCCTTCAGTTGGCGCGGCGTTTGTCAATGTCGGAGGAGAAAAGAATGGGTTTCTTTATCTCAACGACACTGTTAGTTTAGAGGTGGACGAGGAGGTGGAGCTGGCTTCCGGAGCGCCTCTTGTTAAAAAGCAGGAAAATACGGCCTTGAAAGAAGGCCAGGAACTTATTGTGCAGGTTACTAAGGAGCCATTCGGTAATAAGGGCCCGCGATTAACTACGCACGTGAGTATACCAGGCAGGTATCTTGTGCTTATGCCGTATGAGAGGCATTTTGGCATATCCAAAAGAATAGACGACGCCGCCGAACGCAAGCGCCTGCGTTCTATACTGGGTGTATTGAAAGTCCCTAACCACATGGGATTGATCATAAGGACTGTCGCGTGGGGAGCTACCGATAAAGAACTACATCGTGATCTGGCGCTTTTACTTAGGCTCTGGGACCGTATTGATAAAGCTTCTAAAAGGCGAAACGCGCCTTTTCTTATTTACGAAGATTACGATATAGTCTTGCGCATGATACGTGATTACTTCAACGAGGAAATTGGGTGCATTTTAATTGATTCAAAAGAAGAATTTAAGAGGGTTTTTAGGTTTGTCAAGGATTACATGGGGCGCGTGGTCAATACTGTCCTTTTCTATCGTGACAAGACTCCGCTGTTTGAGAAGAAGGGCATTGAAGACGAGATAGAGCGCCTTTATTCTACTAAGGTTTTTTTAAAAAGCGGGGCGTATGTTGTTATTGAACCAACCGAAGGCCTGACTGTGATTGACGTGAACTCCGGAAAATTCCGTAAAAAGAACATTTCTCAGGAGGAGATGGCTTTTTCAGTCAATTGCGAATCCGCCAGAGAAATAGCGCGCCAGCTTCGTCTTAGGGATGTGGGAGGTATCGTAGTTATTGATTATATTGATATGATGGAGGACAGGCATAGAAGAGAATTGATAAATTGTTTTAAATCAGCGCTGGCCAGCGACCGGGCCAAGACTGATATTTTGGGTTTGTCAAAGCTGGGGCTGATCCAGATGACGCGGGAACGCACGCACCGGACGCTTGAAAGTATTTCCTATAAAAACTGCCCTTATTGCCAGGGGAAAGGAAAAGTTAAATCAGCTTTTTCCATAGCTCTTAGCGCTATGCGTGATTTAAAGAATCATCTAGCGAATAACAAAACAAGGAAAGTCACTCTGGAGGTGAATGTTGATGTGGCCGCAAGCCTTAATAATGAAAATTTCCAGACCTTGCGTAATATAGGCAGGAGGTTTGGGGCTAGGATCGAGGTAAAATCAAACGATTTGTTCCATATTGAGAAGGTTGTACTTACGTAGTAATGAAAAGATTGACGGTTCTAGGGGGTTGTGTTATATTTTTGGTCTGAAAATTTGTGCAGAATAAAAACCTACAATTTGCGAAATCAAGAAAGGAAAACATGTACGCAATCATTCAAACAGGCGGTAAGCAGGAAAAAGTGGCTGTGGGTGATGTCCTCAATATTGAGCGTATCCCCGATAAAAAAAACGTGTCATTCGCCCAAGTCCTTCTTTTGAGCGATAACGACAAGGTAGAGATCGGCCAACCTTATGTCAAAGGCGCCAAAGTGACAGGTGAGGTTCTTGAACAGGTAAGGGGAGTCAAGGTGATATCTTTTAGATATCGTCGTCGCAAAAGCTCGCGCAGGATACATGGCCACAGGCAGGAACTAACCAAGGTTAAGATCACAGGGATATCATTATAATTAAAAACTTACCTGTCTATATACTATATTTCGGAGCTTAATGTTTATAGATACAGCCAAGATACATGTAAAAGCCGGCGATGGCGGCAATGGTTGCAATAGCCATTTCCGCGACACACGCGTTGAACACGGCAAGGCTAACGGCGGCGACGGCGGCGACGGCGGCGACGTGATATTGCGGGCTGATAAGAGTATCTATACACTTCTTGATTTTCAATATCAGCGTCATTTTAATGCCCAGAACGGCAGGCACGGCTCAAGCAATGACAAATCAGGCGCGCGCGGCCAAAACTGTGTGGTGTCTGTTCCATTAGGGACCGTTGTCACAGATTTAAGCACGGGTTATTTGATCAGGGATCTGGATGAGCATGGCCTTGAGGTAATGGTGGCTTCGGGCGGTAAAGCCGGCCGCGGCAATAGCCGAAACAGGGACGCCGAATTGGGCACTTTGGGTGAAGAAAGGGAGCTGGGTTTTAATTTAAAGCTCATCGCTGATGTCGGTATCGTAGGATTTCCCAATGCAGGGAAATCCACGCTTATTTCAAAGATATCAAATGCCCAGCCTAAGATAGCAAGCTATCCATTTACGACAAAGGCGCCGACTTTGGGAGTGGTAGATCTAGAGGAAGATGACTCTCAGTTTATTATCGCGGATATTCCCGGTTTAATAGAGGGCGCTCATAAAGGCAAGGGGCTGGGTGATAAATTTTTAAAGCACGTTGAGAGGACTAAGATATTGATACACCTCATTGATATGGGGGGTGTTGACGGCAGAGATCCATGGGATGATTTCAAGGCCTTAAACGATGAGCTTGAGGCTTTTTCGCAAGAGCTGACGGATAAGAAGCAGATCATAGTCGCCAATAAGATGGACCTGGCAGCGGCAGCCGTAAATATAAAAAAATTTAAGAAACATTATAGAAAAAAATTATTTGAGATCTCTGCTTTAAAAGCGGAGGGGCTGGAGGTAGTAGTTGAAGAGATCGCGAAATACATCAAAGAAGATCGTAGTTAAAGTAGGCGCGAGCATTTTGACCGGCGGCAGTACTTCTATCGTGGTGGAAAACTTAAGCCGTGTTGTGCGTTATATATCAGGTTTTGTAAAAGAAGGTAAAAATGTGGTTTTGGTGACCTCAGGCGCTATAGCCAGCGGCTTATCCGCGCTGAGATTTAAGAAAAGGCCTATAGAACTTTCAGAGCTGCAGGCGGCGGCTGCCGTAGGGCAGAATATCCTTATGCACGCGTATTCAATTGAATTCAGAAAGTGCGGCCTTATATGCGCTCAGATCTTGCTGACCCGTGACGATTTCAGTCAAAACCGTAAAAAGTATTTGTGCAATACTATAGATACCTTGCTTCGGCACAAGATCATTCCTGTTATTAATGAGAATGATTCAGTGTCTGTGGATGAAATAAAAATAGGAGATAATGATACTTTGTCAGCGTATGTCGCAGTCGCTATTAAAGCGTACGGGCTTCTTATTTTGACGGATATTGATGGCCTGTATGAAAGTTTTGATATAAAAACCGGCAAATATGGAAAGCTTAACAAGGATATCAAAGTAATTACGCCTGTTATAGAAAGGATGGCTTGTGGAACGGATAAGGCAACTTGCGTGGGAGGTATGTCTACAAAGATCAGGGCTGCCCAGATCTCAACAAGCGCTGGCATCCCTGTTGTTTTAGCTTCGGGAACTAACATGGAGTCTTTAAGGGTCAGCTTTGATCCTTCTAGATCCTATAAAAATTTCAGCGGAACGCGTTTCGCGGCTGTGGGTACAAAAAAATGAAGAAGGCTGATAAGGATCCTTTATTTAAAAAACTGAACAAAATGGCGTCTGAGGCTAAAGAAGCTTTAAGGGCGCTGGTGAATTTGTCCAGCGATAAAAAGAATGAAGTCTTAGAGCTCATGGCGCAGGCGCTGATAGACAAGAAAGGGTCAATAATAAATGCTAATAAAAAGGACTTAAAAAATGCTCAGGGGAAGAAACTGTCACCTGCTTTTATTGAAAGGCTTACGCTTAGCGAGAAACACTTAAACGATATGGCGCGATCTTTGTTGGAGATCTCAAAACTCCAGGATCCGGTAGGTAATGATATAAAAGCCTGGAGCAGGCCTAACGGCCTTTTAATATCTAAGGTGCGCGTCCCTATCGGCGTTATACTTATTATTTATGAGTCAAGGCCTAATGTGACAAGCGATTGTATAGGCCTTATGATCAAATCGGGTAATGCTGTTATTTTGAGAGGCGGGAAAGAAGCCCTGTTTTCAAACGTGGCTATTTACGAAGTATTAAAAAAAGTTATCCTTGGCGCGGGCCTGCCGCGGGGCGTTGTAACGTTTATTGATCTGACGGATAGAAAGGCTGTCGATATTTTACTTTCCTTCAATCAATATATTGACCTTGTGATGCCGCGTGGCGGCGAGTCTTTGATACGCCAGGTTCGCGATAAGTCAAAGATACCGGTCATAAAACATTATAAAGGTATTTGTCATGTCTTTGTTGATAGGGCGGCAGATTTTGCTATGGCTCAGCGTATTATATTGAATGCTAAAGTGCAGCGGCCGGGAGTGTGCAATGCCATTGAGACGCTTCTTGTGCATGAGTCTGTAGCACGTGATTTTTTGCCTACGATGATAGAAGCGCTTCAAGACGCGCGCGTAGAAATACGCGCCTGTGAGAAGACGCGTAAAATAGTCAAAGGAGTAAAAAAAGCTACTGACAAAGATTGGAGCACAGAATATCTGGGCCTTATTCTATCTGTCAGGGTTGTGCGCGATGTAGATGAGGCTATAGCTCATATCAATTATTATGGGTCAAGACACTCAGATACTATTGTGACGCAAGATGAAGGTACGGCAGAAAAGTTTCTAAAACAGGTAGACTCGGCTTGTGTCTACGTGAATGCCTCCACGCGCTTCACAGATGGATATCAGTTCGGTTTCGGAGCTGAGATAGGTATTTCAACTGATAAGCTCCACGCGCGGGGCCCAATGGGCTTGGAAGAATTGACAACGTATAAGTATGTGATTAGAGGAAACGGGCAGATCAGGGAATAGTATAAAAGTTGATAGTATGTGGTATATAGTTAATTGTTTATAGGTAAAACAAGAGCAATCTAATAATGAAACACCCTTTTTATATAGTTTTATCATATTTGTCTCCTATAAACTATTTACTATTAACTATAAACTAATTATGAGAATAGGCATTCTCGGCGGAACGTTTAATCCTATACATTATGGCCATCTCATCTTAGGCGAACAAGTGTTGGTGCAGTTAAAACTTGACCGCGTTATTTTTGTGCCGACATTCATACCTCCGCACAAAAGCAATAAAGACGTGATCGGATCTAAAGACAGGCTCAATATGATAAAATTGGCTGTTAGCGGTAATGGCCATTTTACTGTCTCAGATCTAGAAATATCCCGAGAAGGCATGTCTTATACAGTAGATACGTTACGCCAGATCAAGAGGAAGTATCCTTCAGGCGAGTTGTTCTTTATTTGCGGTTCTGATCTGGTCAGTGAAATACCTAAATGGAAGGATGTAGGCGAGATATATAAATTAGCCAAGTTTGTTTTGGCCAAGCGGCCTGGTTTTGGAAAACGCTTAAGCGGCAAACCATTTTTAAAGATAGATGTGGCCCAGGTGGATATTTCGTCGTCTTTGATACGCGCTTTAGTAAAGCGCGATCGGTCTATACGCTATCTGACGCCCGCAAACGTTGTCAGATATATTGAGAAGCGTGGGTTGTATAAATAAGTTTCCGAAGAACGAAAGATAATCACTCACTTTGTTCGTAAGGACGAAGGACTAAAAATCGTCCAGGCGAGTATAAGCGAGCGATTGTCCATCGCCTGAG
>MNVR01000036.1:35404-37372 GCA_001873995.1 Candidatus Phelpsiimicrobium noxiivivens | reverse complement strand
GGCAATACGATCATTTCGGATAACTCAACGCAGATAACCTTATCGCGCGGCGCGACAGGCACAGATACTTTGCAGGGCGCGACGCTGACTTTACCTGTAACAGCAGGCATTGCCGCATTCTCCGGCCTTTCCTACAACAAGGCTGAGACAATGAATATTTTGGCAACGGATTATAGCCAAGGCATATTTAAAACAACGGATGCGGATTTTGCAGGCACTTTTACCAATACAGCCATTTCAGGAACGGGCGCGGCAGCCAAGGTGCAATTGACAGGCAATTTTGTAACTATTAATACCTGGGATACGGTTATACCAGCTGTTCCGGGAGCAGTCTACGTCGGCGGCGCCATGATCCGTAACGGCGCTGACAATGACATATACGTGATGCAAGGTAACAACTCCACCGGTTTTTACAAATACTCCATCTTAGGCAATTCCTGGAGTACGCTTACAGTTGTTCCGGGAGCAGTCGGCGACGGCGGCGCCATGATCCGTAACGGCGCTGACGATGACATATACGTGATGCGAGGTAACGGCTCCACCGGTTTTTACAAATACTCCATCTCAGGCAATTCCTGGAGTACGCTTACAGTTGTTCCGGGACCAGTCGGTTACGGCGGCGCCATGATCCGTAACGGCGCTGACAATGACATATACGTGATGCGAGGTTACAACTCCACCGGTTTTTACAAATACTCCATCTCAGGCAATTCCTGGAGTACGCTTCCAGTAGTTCCGGGAGCAGTCGGCGAAGGCGGCGCCATGATCCGTAACGGCGCTGACAATGACATATACGTAATGCGAGGTAACGGCTCCACCGGTTTTTACAAATATACCATTGGCAGAAATGAGTTTGCTCTCTCAGGCGCATTTGAATCCGCGACGATTGACATGGCCGCGGCATCCGACTTTACGACTCTTGCCTGGGATCCGTCAAGTCAGCCTGCAAACACCTCGATCACATTGCAGGTTGCGGCAAATAATGATAATTCTACTTGGGCATATACGACAGTTGCTAATGGAGGGAGTCTTTCCGGTTTTAACGGCAACCGCTACATCCGTTACAAGGCCTCATTAGCTACGACTGATACAGCTGTCACGTCTTCATTAAACGACATTACCTTAAATTACGTCTCAGGCGGCTCGGCATACACCGCAGCTACGTCTGATAACGTCTTAGTCTTAGGAGGCCCTGCATCAAAGGTAGTGCTTTCAGGGACAGTTAATGTTGCTGCAGACGCCGTAACAGCTTTAACGATTACTGCTCAGGACGCATACAACAACACAACTAATGTATCCGCCAACACCAACTTTAACTTGACTGTCGCGCCTCTTGCTTCAGGCAAGTTCTATTCTGATGTTGGCGTAACTGAGATCACTACTACAACTATAGACTCAGGCACCAACAACAAGGTCATCTACTTTAAAGCAACAGCAGCAATGGCTGTCCAGCCTGTTGCAACAGCCGCCCGCGCATCAGGTGATTCAGTGGGCTCAGCCAACCTTACCTATACTATTACAGGCCACGGCACACCCGCGGTCTTGGCATTTACGACCCAGCCTTCAAGTTCAGCCACAGCAGGCGTTAATTTTTTAACTCAGCCTGTGGTTACGCTCTATGATACTTATTCCAATGTCTGCACGAATTCAACTCTGGGTATAACGCTTGCCGCGTACCAGATAGATGGCACTACGCCTGCAGCCGGTACATTAAATGGAAATTTAAGCGTCAATGCTATTGCAGGTGTTGCCACATTCACAGGCATAAACTACACCAAAGCCGAAAGTATTAAACTCAAAGCTACAGCCACAGGCCCGACCGCTGTCAATAGCAACACAATAGTTGTCGCGGCCAATACGCCGACGAAGATCGTTATTCTCACACAGCCCTCGCCTACTTCCATTGCGGGTTTGGAATTTGGCCAGCAACCCGTGTTTGCTGTGCAGGATATTTATAACAATACGATC
>MNVR01000036.1:32466-35395 GCA_001873995.1 Candidatus Phelpsiimicrobium noxiivivens | reverse complement strand
ACGATCATTTCGGATAACTCAACGCAGATAACCTTATCGCGCGGCGCGACAGGCACAGATACTTTGCAGGGCGCGACGCTGACTTTACCTGTAACAGCAGGCATTGCCGCATTCTCCGGCCTTTCCTACAACAAGGCTGAGACAATGAATATTTTGGCAACAGCGGAGACGGTTTCTTCTTTAGGCAGTCTTAAATTGAATATTTATAATATGGGTTCTTTTTATGCAGGGGATGATAAATACATTAAAGTCAAATCTGTAAATTCACAGGCTTATATTGGAGGTATTGGCGATGGCTGGGCTTCGCAGGAATCTGGTAATTTTACTCTGAGTTAAGGTTGACTTTCGCGCATATTTAAAATGGAGGTTAAATATGAAAAACTATATTTTTGCTTTTTTATTTCTCTTGTTTGGTTCGTTGCCCGCTTACGCGCATAACATAGCCGTAGCCAATACGGTATTGCAGGATTATAATGCCGGCGCAAACACAGCAGGGGTAAAGTTTGACGTGACATGGGAGCATCCTTTTTCCGGCACGGATGCCAATTCAGCCGCATTTTACGACCGAGCGTGGATATTTGTTAAGTATTGGGTAGTGGGCACGGACAACGAGAATACGGGCTGGCATCATGCCACGCTTACATCCGGCGGCACGGTTACGCCCATGTCGGACGGCAAAGGCGCGTTCGTCAGCATAGGCGCAAACCAGGTCGTTAAGTGGAATCTCAGCGCCGACGGCGTTGGGGGAGGTTCAACAGTCAAGGTGGAAGTCTGCGCCACGGAAGTGGTCTATATTCCTCAAGGCCAGTATGTTTATGACGCGGCAGGCGTAGGTACTGATAGTTTCAATAATTTTGGAGCAGGCTTTCAAACTATTGTTTCAGCGGCATCGCATATTCCCACAGGCGCGGCAATAGGTTGGCCTAACGGCTATTCCGCTTTCTACATCGCTAAATACGAGGTTTCTCAGGGGCAATACGCTGATTTTCTGAATATGCTTTCTGCCGAAACAGCAGCCTCGCTTTTTTTAAGCCAGACAATCAACGGCCAGACAATCACTTACACAGCCGGCAATTCGTACGGCTCGCGCTACGCTGCAGGCTCGCCCGATAGGGGCAATAACTATATGTCTTGGGATGATTGTAAGGCATATGCCGCCTGGTGCGCCATGCGGCCGATGACGGAGATGGAATTTGAAAAGGCAGGCAGGGGAGCTGGCTTGACCGCCTATGTCTATCCATGGGGAGACACATCTCCCTCCACGGTAACTTACACGGTTGAAGGAGGCGTCCATACTAAGTATTACGCCAATTATAATAATCAAACAGGCGCTAAGCCTTTGGCTGTGGGCCTGTATCTATCCGGTGATGTTGTCAGGTCAAACGAGCAAACAGGCGCCTCGCCCTACGGCGTAACGGATCTCGGCGGTAACCTCTGGGAACATCTTATAAACTGTGCCTGGACAACGTTGCCTGTTAACGGAGACGGCACGACTACAGTGCCTGTTTCTTGGCCTACAGCGGCAGCAGGCAAGGGTGTTCGCGGCGGGAGCTGGAGCTACAGCTCCGGCAACTTGCGGGTTTCGGACCGCGGCCACGCCGGCGGCACGTACGCGAGCCGCAGCTACGGTAACGGTTTTCGTTGCGCCAGGACCGCAGAGTAGTTTGTACTTTTGCTATTTTGATGTTTGTAGTTTTGATTGATTGAAAAATATGAGGGTATCACTTGACAACAAAAAAGGTTGCGGTCGTAGTAACGAGAGTGTACGATTTGATCCTTTGGCTTCTGCCGAAGTTGGAAAAATTTCCGCGAAGCCAGAAGTTCCTGCTCGGCGACAGGATAGAGACAGCGCTGTTTGAAATTTTGGAGTTTTTGATCGAGGCTAACTACTGTCAGAAAAACAGGGCAGAGATTTTGGTAAAAATAAATCTAAAGCTTGATATTTTAAGGTTTCTTATGAGAATAGCAAAAGACATGCGGTATGTGGATTTTAAGGCTTTTGAATACCAGGCAAGGCTGATCGATGAAGTAGGCAGGATGGTTGGCGGCTGGAAAAATCAAGCCGCCTCTTCGTAGGGCCGGAGTTCCCGTGTTTACGGACACGGAAAGAGCGCTCTTTGAATGGTCCAGTCGGCTTATTCCCGGCAGGAATGCCGAATAGGTAATAGATGCTCGCATATCAACGAGTAGCTTTTTTAAGGGCGTGAAAGTTGCAGCGGGTTGAAAGTAGGGCAAAAGGGGATAGGCCATGACAAATAGTCTCGGGTATCCGCGGCGGGAGCTGGAACAACAGCTCCGGCAACTTGCGGGTTTCGGACCGCAACAACGCCGGCAACACGAACGCGAGCCGCAACAACAATAACGGTTTTCGTTGCGCCAGGACATTCTTAAAAATTTAGAAGAGGCGGCGCAAAATAGGGGTTAATAGGCATGAGGAGAACGTATAAAAAACTTTTTGAAAAAATGATTTTCTTTGAGAATCTTTTTTTGGCTACGCGGAAGGCGCAAAAGGGCAAAAAAATGAAGAAGGATACCGCCCAATTCAATCTTAATATGGAAAGAGAGCTTTTAAAGCTCCAAAAAGAGCTGAAAAACCAGACTTATATACCTGGCGCCTACAGGTATTTTTACGTCTATGACCCTAAAAAACGCCTGATAAGCGCGGCACCCTACCGCGACCGCGTAGTGCATCACGCTTTTTGCCGTATAGTTGAGCCGATCTTTGATAAAATGTTTATTTACGATTCCTATGCATGCCGAATCGCTAAAGGGACGCATATCGCGCTGGACAGGGCGCAAAAATTCTTGAGAGCAAATAAATACATCTTGCAGTGCGATATAGCCAAATATTTTCTTTCAATTGATCATGGGGTTTTGTTGGCCATACTTGGCCGCCGGATAAAGGATGATAGGGTAATGCGGCTTGCGA
>MNVR01000036.1:0-32453 GCA_001873995.1 Candidatus Phelpsiimicrobium noxiivivens | reverse complement strand
TACCGGGCACTCAACAGGTTTGCCGATAGGCAATCTTACCAGCCAGTTTTTCGCGAACCTTTATTTGAATGAACTGGATTATTTTATTAAATTTGGCCTGCGGAAGAAACATTATATTCGCTACATGGATGATTTTCTGGTTTTTGGCAATGATAAGAGGCGCTTGCATGAAATAAAAGACGAAGTTAAGTGTTTCTTGGAGAATAAGTTAGGGCTCGATCTGCATCCAAAAAAGAATACGATCTTTCCAGTCAGGATAGGGATAGGATTTTTGGGTTTTCGCATTTTTAAAGAGTACAGACAGTTAACGAAGGAAAACATAAGGCTGTTTCTGACGCGCATGAGAAAATTCAGGTCCTTATTTATTCAAGGCTTGATGTCTATGCCCGAGATTTCTCGTTCTTTGCGGTGTTGGCTGGCTCACGCGGCTTATGGCAATACGCGCGCTTTATCCGCGAATCTAACCGCACTATTTTTCAACCGAGCTATTTTCTCGGTTAGAGTACTTTATGAAGCAAGAACGAGTATTTGTCACGATAGGCGTAGAGCGCATAATGTGATATATTGTTGATAGACAAGATGTAAAGGTGAGCTATGAAAAGCATAAGAAAAAACGGTAATAAAAAGAAAGAAGAAGATGTTTTGTATTGGATTAAGCTTTCTGATTATGATATTGATACGGCTGAGGCCATGTTAAGAACAGGAAGATATGTTTATGTGCTTTTTTGTTGCCAGCAAGCTGTAGAAAAGTTATTAAAATCTATAGTTGTTAAAGTCATGAATATCTTTCCGCCTAAATCGCATGATCTTATAAGACTCGCTGATTTGGCCAAAGTTGGCTTGAGTGATGAACAGGGCCTATTTTTTGAAAAACTCACTAATTACTATATTGAAACCCGCTATCCTGAAGAAATGAAAGAATTGAGTCAAAAGGTTACTAAAGAATTGGCTATCCGATATTTTAAAGAAACGCAAGAGGCGCTAAAATGCTTAAATCAGCTATTGAAGTAAAAAAAATCGCTCGTAAGACAGCTCATTTCTTAAAAAATAATATTGAGATTGAGCGAGGTTATCTTTTTGGCTCTTATGCCATAGGTACGCCGCATAAAGACAGTGATATCGATCTGGCTTTTTTTAGCCCGACGGTTAACAAAATGCGATTAGATGATAAAATAACGTTTCTTTCGAAAATGGCGCGCGAAGTCGATTCAGCGGTAGAAATACATTTATTTGCAGCGACATGTTTAAAAGAAGCCCGGCCCACGAATTTTTATGGGCATATTATAAAGACAGGCAAGAGGATAGTATAAATATAAGGCGTGGAATGAAAAAGCGTATTATTATCATGATGATGGGGATTTTGGTAATAGCCGGTTTAAGCGCAGGTTTATGGCAGGCTTTTGCCCAGTATACCGGAGGCGCAGGGGATGGCTGGGGGTCTGTTGAGTCCGTTGAAACGGCGCTTGGCGGTCCGAACGTTACCATTTCCTCAGGCGTGAATCTTTTTCTTTCCGTTCTTCAGGGTCCGGTAGCCATTTCGCCTATTACCGTAACAGACGGCACGGGTGTCATCACCGCGGCCAATGACATAAGGATCACTATACCGTCTGACGTGGGTGTCATTTGGGATGTTTCGGATACGACGGCGGTTATTACCGGAAACGCGGCTGCCAAGGTTTCAACGACGGTAAGTTTTGATGATGCGGATAAGACTCTGGTTATAAACGTCTTATCCGATTTTACTGCCGGCAACAGCATAGTCGTTTCCGGCCTTTCCATAAAACCGTTAACATATGCTTCAGCCACGTCGACAAACGTCGCGGTGGCGCCGGCGGCCATACACCACTACACCATCACGACTAGCCCTACGCACAATGCGGGCGTGGGCTGGACTGAGACCGTTACCGCCTACGACGTCTATAACAACGTCGTCACAAATAATTCCACCTCCGGGGTGGTAATGTCTTCAACGGGGGCCGCGACGTTCCATGACAATGCCAGCTATACGACATTGCAGCCTGCCAATACTTATACGCTGACTAATGGCGTTGCCACTATTTATGTCAGGGATAACACGGTTCAGACCATTACTTTGACAGCTACCGAAAGCCCGCGCTCAATTACAAGCGGTTCTATTACGATAACGCCTGCCACGACCAGCAGATATAGCCTAAATGACGTTACATTCATAACCGCAGGCGCAGCGCCAGCGCTCTACACTGTTACACGCTACGACCCGTTTGATAATCTTTCAACAACTAATACCGAGACTGTAACTTTGACGTCAACATCCGCAGGCGCGAATAAGAAATTCAGTCTGACAGACGGCGGTGTTTCCATAACGACAGTTGACATAACAGCCGATAATTCAAGCGCGCAGTTCTACTACTACGATGAATTAGCGAGTGCGCCGATATTTACCATCACTGCATCGCGCACAGGCATAACGAGCGGCACAGACGACTTGGTCGTCAAGCCTAATGTCACGACAAGGTATTCGCTATCTTCGCCGCCGGATGGTATCGCAGGCACGCTTTTGCCGCAATATACTTTGACGCGCTATGACGCGTATAGCAATTTAAGGACAGAAGGCGCGCAGACCATCTATTTGACTTCATCGTCAGCAGGGGCGAATAAGCAGTTCCGCGCCCCGCTTTCCAACAGCCCGGCTGTGACATCTGTTGACATTGCTGACGGTACTTCATCGGTTGCTTTCTGGTATTATGACGAACTCATGGGCGGCCCATATACAATTACGGCTTCTGATAATGCTGTTGGGCCTGATGGCGCGGCAGGTATAGCTGACGCTGCAGACTCCATTAATATTGCGCACGCCGCGCCGGACCACCTGCGCTTCAGCGCTAATATCACCACACCCCAGAAGGCCGGTGTTGGTTTTGGTCTTCCCGTGATCCAGGCTTTGGATGCATTCGGCAATATTTTAAATGACCAGTTTAGCGCTATATCTTATACAGGTTCAAAGATCATTACCTATATATTAAGCGGTGTGGCAAATGCGCCTAATGCTTCAGCTACTGATTTGTGGACTACGGCTGTCAGTTTCGCGAACGGCGTTTCAACAACTACGCTTGATACGGCTCTATTCAGGGCGCAGACAACCACAATCACCGCGACATCTAAAGTATCTCAGGCTGGCGATCTGCCTGACGCGCCTGTCGCGGCAGATATCGCATCCAGCGCTGTTGTCGTGAATCCTGATGCTGTTGATCATATTGATTTTATTACTCAACAGCCATCAACTGCCGGGACTATCAACGCAGCCCTCGCGCAACAGCCTATTGTTTCCATACGCGATGTCTATGATAACGCCAGCCAAGATTTGACAGGCGACGGAACTCCTGAGGCAATGGACATATTGCTTTCTGATTCTATTTCTAACGCTTCGTATGCTGACGCTACGGGCGCGTT
The DNA here is from genome assembly GCA_001873995.1 of Candidatus Phelpsiimicrobium noxiivivens. Taxonomy (GTDB): domain Bacteria; phylum Omnitrophota; class Gorgyraeia; order Velamenicoccales; family Velamenicoccaceae; genus Phelpsiimicrobium; species Phelpsiimicrobium noxiivivens. The sequence goes on along the minus strand of MNVR01000036.1, from coordinate 29,024 downwards.
GAGCGCTACAAATAATCCCAAAGCGGCTACGGCCGGCCAGGCGGTGTTTGAAAGCCTGCGTTATACTGATGTCGGGACTATTTATCTTTACGCTACTTCTCCGGGCAATCCCGCTATTACACCGGCATTTTCAAATTCAATTGTTTTTGCCCTGTCTGCCACATCAACGGTTGAAACAGCAAGCGTTCCTTTGGTAAATTTTAATATAACTCCGATAAATGATACTGAGGCTGAAAAGTTCCCTGTCTTAAGGTTTAAGGTCAAAGATGCCGGCGAAGACGCAATACCGACATTGGTTGACCGCGTCCAGATAGCCATAGGCGGGACAGGAGCAAATGCCTCTGTTGATATTGCATGGGCAGAGTTGAGTGACGGGCTTTCCACCGTAGCTACTGCCACAGGCGCGGCCATTACCAATTCTATGATAACTTTTGGCTCCGCGCCTAACGGCGATAGTGCCGCGGGCGTTGCTTCTGTAGCGGATAACACAAGCACTGAATTTACAGTAAATATTTATATGAAGCCTTCTAAGCTGACAGCTGCAGAAGGCCAGACGTATACCTTTGATGTAGACGAGGCGAAGATTGGCTCGGATACTGGAAATTCAAGCCTTATGACATCTGACTCCGGCAAGGTTGCTGTATCAACGGGTACTATAAGTGTCGCGGTCACGCATATTGAAATACTCACGTCCACAGACCAGACATCAGCGTCAATGGATGCCGGTTCAAGCATTGGCATAAAGATAAACGCTGTTGACGCCAACAGGAATATTGATATAGGATACTCGGGTTTTCATAATCTTACTTTTACGGGGTTGAATGTTATCGGCAGTAATTATCCTAAAGTAGGTCCGGTATACGCGACAGCCACGAGGTTCGGCAATGTGCGAAGTGTGAATTTCGCCTCCGGAGCCGCTGCTGATATTCTCTGGGCTTTTAAGAAAGAAACCGGCGTTGTTACTGCCGCAGAGAGCGGCCAGTCTTATCAAAATCATGGTTTGACCGTGGATGCGGCAGCGTTGTCCGCTGCCAATATATCTATTTCAAGCGGCAATACGCAGACAAGCGCCATAAACGCGGTCTTGTTCCAGCCCTTAAGCGCTTATATTGCTGATACCTATGGTAACCCTGTTGGCGGGGTAAGCGTGGGCTTTGGTATAACTGGTGATCCGGGCGGCGCGACCGGCCAGGTTATTACGCCGACAGTTGTCAGCGATGCGATAACAGGCCTGGCGTCAGCTAGCATGACGTTAGGTAATTTGGCAGGCGTATACACCGCGCAGGCGGCATCAGCGGGCCTGACAGGTTCGCCTTTGACATTTACGGCAACGGCTGTCGCGCCCGCGGCAATGAATATTGTCAGCGGTAATTATCCTGTAGGCAAGTTAGTCACGCAAATATGCGCGCCGTTTGTGGTGGAAGTTGTTGGGCCGGGCGGCGAGCCCGTCCCGAATATTACGGTGAATTTCGCGTTCAACGGAGTCCCGTCGGGAACGACAGGCCAGAGCTTATCGGTTAATTCCGCGGTGACTGATGTTAATGGCCGCGCATCAACTATTCTGACATTAGGCGATAAAGTAGGCGTTTATAATACGCGCGCTACGTATTCAAGCTTTACCGCTGACTTTACTGCCAATGCTTTGCCGCAGGCGCCTTATCAGGTGGTCCTGTCAGGCCCGACCTCAGCTAAGGCAGGTGAGACATCTACCGCGTTTTCTTTCAGCGTCCAGGACCAGTTTGGTAACAATAGCCCTGTGGCTGCGGATACGGTATTTGGCCTTTCCAATGCGCCTTCAGTGACAGGCGGTTTTTACAGTAACGCGTTAGGGACCATACCTATAGCAGGCAACCAATTTACAATGGCCTCAGGCAGTTTTGGCCAGGCCTTCTATTACAAAGATATTAAAACATCTGAACCTACCATAACAATAGCCGCTTCTTATGTTAGCGGCCAGGCCGGTCTTAGCGTATCGTCAGTATCTATAGTATTTACTGTGATACCGGCTGATATTGACCACTTCATAGTAACTGGGAGTACCGCTGTTCTAAACGCAGGGGCTACTCGTATAGCCACAGTCAGCGCCTATGATGCCCAGAATAATATTAAGACCGATCTAGACAGCAGTTTGAGTGTTGTTTTCTCAGGCGCGGGAGTTTCGCCGGCGCCCGCGTCAGCAGTACCTACCGCGGATGGGACTCCGTTTGGCACAGGCATGCTTTTGAACTTTACCGACGGCGTTGCTACGACAACATTAGCGCTATATAAAGCTGAAAATACATTGATAAAGGTTACCGCGGGCAGTGTGCTTACCGCGGACGCCGCGGCCCTGGCTATACCAGTGCTCAATTTAGCGCCTGATCATTTGAAGTTCGCGGCGCCCATACCTACTCCGCAGGCAGCGGGCGTGGCATTTAATTTTGACACGACCATAGATGTTGTTGATATTTATGACAACATATGCGCAGGGGCTAACGGCGCGCCTGTGTATAATGACGCGGGCCGCACCGTCAGTTATGCCTTAAGCGGTACATCCAACGGGCCTTTGGGAGCAAGTGACATATTTACCGGTGCTGTGGCATTTGTCAGCGGTCGTTCAACGACAACATTGTCGGCCACGCTCTTCCGCGCCCAGAATACGACGATAACGCCGTCGGTCACTAATGTCGCGGGTGTCAGCACGCCTTCTAATTCTATCACTATAAATTCCGGGGCTATCAACGCGTTAAGATTCGCGCAGCAGCCCTCAATAACGTGTATTACTTCTCAATCTTTAGGGCAACAGCCTATTGTCGCTGTGGTTGACCAATACGGCAACCCTGTGGTCAGCGCTTCAGCTCTGATAACGTTGGCCGCGAGCAAGACCTTAGGCAGCTATACGCCTGCGACAGGTATTTTAAGCGCGCAAGCCCTGACTAAGGGCCTGACTAATGGCCAGGCTGCTTTTGTAGGAGTCATCTATAATTACCCTGAGATAATTTATCTTGAAGCGACTGTGTCGGGCCTGGTTCTGGCGCCTGTTTATTCGTCTCCTATAAGTTTTGGAACTGCTACTGACGCGAATATAGTCAAGGCGGCCCAAGCAGGGACAATTTCGTCATTGGCAACGACGCTTGCGACAAAGTCGGCGGTGTTGGGATTTACGCTTTCTGACGCCGGCACTGACGGCTATGATACTAAAGTAATGCAGTTCTTCATCCGCAATACGAATTCCGGGACAACGGCTAATTGGACCAACTTCATAGCTTCGGCATATATATCCGACGGAACTCAGGACATTCAGGTAAGTAATATTGTTGATGGCACAATCACGTTTGGTTCAGGCCTTACTCCTATGGTGACTATTGCTAACGGCGCGTCAAAGACCTATACCGTGGCTCTTATATTAAAATCGCCTCTGCCTGCAGGCGCGGATAAAGAATCTCTGGAATTCAGTCTTGACGCTTTGGCAGGAGATGCCATCTTAGAGGCTTTAGGTTCCAAGCTTAACCCGGCGATCACGCCTGTCACAGACGCGGCAGTTATCGGCGCGCAAGCAACTGATTTTAGGGTTGTGAATGGCCCTGCCTCTATGAACGCGGGTTCCACGTCGGCAGTAACGCTTAACGCGGTTGATGTTAATAACAATATTGATGAAGATTATTCCGGTGACCGCTCTTTGGTATTCAGCGGAGCCAGTGTTTCGCCTAAAGGAAATAATCCTACAGTTACAACCGGCATCACGGTTAATTTTGCCGATAGTTATGGTGTCGCGACACCGGCTATTGTTGTGCCGTTTACGGCGGGCGTTAACGCTATACCTGTTGATCTTACTCTTTACAAGGCCGAGATAGCAGCTATAAGGGCTTATGAATCATCTGGGCCTTATGGCTCAGCTATTGGGACATCTGTTCCCAATGCCTGGCCTGTCATAGTAAACGGCGGCACAGCTGACCAGTTATTCTGGAAGACGTCTCCTGTCGCTATTGCCGTAGCTAACGCGCCTTGGAATCCGTTCGTTGTTGCCATAACAGATATTTATGGCAATACAGCTCCAAGCTCTGTACCTGTGACCATTAATTTGACAGGCGGCAACCTTGGCGCGGGTTGCGTCAATGCTGTTGACGCTTTGAATGGCGAGGCCTACTTTGACAACTTTACGGCGTCAGCAGGGGCTTATCCGGCGTATGTATCTGTTGCCGCTACAGCTCCCGGCGTTACTACAGATCCGCCTCTTTCTTTTGGGCCGGTTACGTTAGCCAGCGCCTATAATGTTACCGTCATCGTAAAGGATTCTGTGTCTAGCTCGTCGTTGCCTCAGGTCGCGTTACAGGTCTTACAGGGAGCCACAACAATACAGACTTTCCCTATGGGTAATCCGCCGTTTATTTTTACGTTGCCTTATGGCGCTTACACATTAAGCTTGGATAAGGAAAAATATGTTCAGATGAATAAGGATATGGTAGCCGGCGCTGAGGCCGATTTTAGCTCTGATGGTGTTCTTGACAATAATATCACCTGGACCATTTATATGACGTCATTAGAAGAGGCTACAGCGGATTATCAGGTGAAGTCAACCTTTGTCTATGATGATGTCGCTGACAAACTTACCGCGAGGCTCTGGCTTGAGAGAAGGGGTAAACTTATCATGAATTCCGCGGATTCCATCAATAAGTTGGGTGATGCTACTCTCCAGATATTTGACGACACTACTGATACATGGCTTAATACGATGACGATCCCGCGTCCGGAATTTACAGATTATACTAAAGGCTTGTATCGCCTTGATGTCACAGATGTAACAAAGGCCGGCGGCCAGATCGTGCTAACACCCGGCAGGACTTATTATGTTAGAGCTGTAGTGAACTACGGCGGCTCGGATGGCACAGGCCACGCTTATGAGACAGGCACAACGTTTACCGTGACTTTGTCGCAGTCCTTGGCGTCTGTCACTAACCAGATAGCCGGCGTGACCAGCTCTATTGCCACAATGTCTACAGATATCCAAGCACAGGTCGCGGGTGTCAAGACTACTGTGGCATCTGAGGTAGGTGCGGCAACGCAGACATTGGGTACTCAGATAGGGACGGTCAAGACAGAGACGCAGAAGATACTGACCGCGACTGAAACGACTCTGCCTGAGCAGTTAAAGACCGTCCAGACAGAGATGACTACAGCCGCCAAGTCTGAAATTTTGAACCGCGAAAATGTGGTTTTGGCAGGAAGCACTATTGTGATACGTTACCGCACTTATGAAAATGCCGCGCCTGTCATCACCGTTTATGATCCGCTGAATGTGGCGCGTATTGCGGGTATGCCTATGGCTCAAGGCTCACCGGGCATTTATGAATATGCCGTGACCTTTGCTTCTACGTGGCCTACAGGAGATTATTCTATAGTCTGCTCTGAGCCCAGCTATGGGACTATGGATGCTGTTACTATAACGGTAAAGACAGCGGACGTAGAGAGCATTGCAAGCAATGTCAGCGCTGTATTAGGTTCTGTTACTCCTGTGCGCGATATTAAATCCAAAGTTGACGCTTTCGTCGCGGCCTTCAATGTCATAGAAGATAATATTGCAAGGGCTGCTGAAACGCTGGCTACTGTTAAAGCAGGGTCTGCCGAGGCCGCGGCTGCCGCGGAACAGATGACCTCGCTCTATAATAACTTAAAAGAGATGAGCTCCAAGATACATGAATTAGGCGCGACTGTTGGTTATGATATGGAGAAACTCTACGAATTAAACGACGCCAAGTCCAGGGATATTGATTATATTCGTAACAAGACCCAGGAACTTAAGGCGCTCTTGTTGCTTAGCCAGCAGATGATAGAAGGCTCTGCCAAGGAAGAACCTGTAGTCCAGACATGGTTTGAGTTCAGGTAATGAGACAATTCATCCTGCTTGATTTGTCTCATTAGAGAGGTAGTATGAAAATAATAGCTAGATCGAAAAGTATCATAGCGATAGCGCTTTTGTTATTTTTCTGCGTAAGCGAAGCGTTCGCCAACATCGTAGTGCGCTCGCTGGTAGTCAATCCATCGCCATCCCAGAAACGCAAGGTGCCATTCCGGTCTTATTTGCCCAAAGAGGTAAAGCCTGAAAACGTTATTGATATGGGTGACTTAGACATAGCCTTTGACCCTAAAGAGGGCGCGTATTATGTATTCAAGGATTATGAACTTGAGCCTAAAGAGACAGTGACAATTGAAATAGAGCTTGAGGATGTTTGGAAGATAGCAGGCAATGAGTTATCATTACTTCGGGGAGAGGCCACAAGGGCGGCAAAGGTATTAGCTAATACAGACTATTACGAGAGAGCTACTTTTTTAAAGAACTCCATTGAAAGTAAGCTTAATCAGATAGAGCGTTCTCAGAGTATTCAGAATCCTAGCCCGGGCGGTTATATCTCTGATTACCGTGAGAATTTAAAGCTTCTTGAAGCTGTTAAGTCAGACCTTGCCGCGGCAAAGACTCTTGTAGTTGAAGCAAAGAACATAGCGCCAATGCTTACCTGGAAGCTCATAATAGCTATCGTGATATTCCTAGGGTTCCTGGGCATAATTTTCTTTATCATCTGGCAGAAGCAGATAAAATCCCTGGCTGAACTTAGCGAAGATTACGCTGGCTCAGGCGAAAAACCCGGCCAAAGCCCCACCCCTGAACAAGGAGAAAGGCGCGCGGTCCAGGAAGATCGAAAGTCAGGCATATCTGACATAGAGCAACGTCTCAAAGAAAAACCAGAAGAGTAACCCCGAGCGTAGTTCACTCCTCATTTAATGAGACAAATCATCCTGCTTGATTTGTCTCATTCGTTTCAACGCGAGACCGGCGCAGGTTAGAAGGCTATCTGGAAGCCGGCTTAAGTTTAAGAATAATAGCCGATAAGCTTAATAGCCATATCTCAACAGTGTACCGGGAAATAAAACGCGGCCAGGTCAAAAGGTTAGACACGCATCTCAAGGAATATTGTATATGCCGGGCAAACGCAGGCATTCTTTGAAAATCGAAAAATACGCTGAATCATCCGTCTATATCCGTCAAAAGATATGCGAAGACAGATATTCTACCGATGCTGTAATAGGCGAACTAAATCTAAAACAACCGGAGTTTAAGGGCGTTATCTGCGCAAAAACACTCTACAATTATATCGCTAAAGGAGTGTTTGAAGAGATAACCACATTTAGCTTATGGGAGAAGCGCAAACGCCGCAAACGCCGATATGAACAGGTTAGCAGAATAAGCCTAAAGAATAAAGGGTCAAGAAGCATAGAAGAAAGGCCACAACAAATAAATAATCGCCTTGAGTATGGCCGCTGGGAAGGTGATTGTATAGTAGGGCGCAGGGGTGGAAAAAAAGACGGGTTATTTACGTTAAGCGAGCGGATGACGCGAGAACAGATAATAATAAAAGTTGGATCATTAACCCAGGATCCAATAATAGAAGCCATCGATAAACTAGAAGATAATTACGGCCGCTTTTTTAAAGGTAAGTTCAAAAGCATAACATTAGATAATGGCAGGGAGTTCTTAGATCTGGGATCCATTGAGAAGAGCTCATCGAACTCAAAAACGCGCGCATTGGTATACTTTGCCCATCCCTACAGCGCATGGGAACGAGGCGCAAACGAGGATCAGAACAAAATGATCCGCAGATCCATCCCCAAAGGCACGGATATATCAAAATTATCAGATAGAGACATTGAAATAATACAAAATTGGATGAATAACTACCCTCGTAAAATACTGGGGTATAAGACAGCAAATGAGTTGGTTCTGGAAGTTACAAATAACAGGTTTGGAGCTTTGAATTGAATGTTTTCGCAATATGAGCTACAATCCACCTGGCTTGACACGAATCCTTAAAAATATTGATAAAAGTCTTGGCATGAGATATACTGATAAGCGTTAACTCCTTGCCTAACCGCTTGTAAATTTTAAGCTACCACGCATAAAATTTACTACGCAGGCTTCGGAGTTAATTTTGTAAGGAATAAATACCTACAATATGCAGAATTAAGGAGGAGCTATGTCTAAAAAATACTTAAGTTTTTCAGCCATTTGCCTGGCTTTGGCGATTACGGTATTTTCCTTGGGTTGTGAAAGCACCGGCGAAAATACGAAGCGCGGGGCTATAGGCGGCGCCTTGCTTGGTTCTATAGCAGGCGGCGTTATCGGCCACCAGAGCGGCCACGGAGTTGAAGGCGCTCTTATCGGAGGAACCGTTGGTGCTGTAACAGGTGGCGTTATCGGTGATAGAATAGATACCAGAGAAGCGCGTAGCAAAGAGCAGATCTTGACGAGCGGTGAGAAACTTGGTATTTCTGACGTTATCGTTCTTGCCAAATCCGGACTCGGAGATGACGCTATTATTGATAAGATAGCCAAGACAGGCTCAATCTATAATCTTTCCGTGGAAGAGATAGAGACGTTGAAAAAAGAAGGCGTTTCTAACCGTGTGCTTAACTATATGATGGGCACGACGAAGAAGTAGCACTCCTGGCTTAAGCGCTTGTAAAATTTAGGCTAATTCGCTAAATTTTACTTTGCAAGTTACGGAGTTAGTTTTGCAGGGAACAAATACCTGCAATAAGCAAAACCAAGGAGGGTGTTATGGCGTTAAGACCTAAGTATTTTTTAAGAGCTATAGCTCATTGTAAAGAGGGCTGTAGTATTTGCTCCTGGGCAGGAGCCTAAACTACCCTTTGCAGAACAAAACCCCGTTTGAGACAAAGCTGTCAAACTTTTCTCTAACGGGGTTTTTATTCCTGTAGTATAATGCAGTTTTAGGGGGTGAAGCTATGAAGATAAAAATAGACGAAACCGGTAAGATAACCATTGGTGATTTCAGCCCTGTGCAGGCGTATAAAATAGCGGTAAAGATGGAGAGGGATGGCATAGTTTTTTATCAAGGTTTGCTTGAGACTATCAAAGATCAGGAGGCCAAGAGGGAATTGGGTTTTTTGATAAAAGAGGAAGAGGACCACTTGGCTACTTTCCAAACCTTGCTTTCCAAAGAAAGAGAAGAAGCTGGTGATGCGTTTGAAGAGGACGATGTGGTTGACTATATAAAATCGCGAGTGTCTGATGCCTCTCTTAAGAAAGCTAAATTAAGTGAGATGGAACATAGGCACACTGCCTTGGAAGAGGCGATGAATATGGAACGCCGCTCCATTGTTTTTTATGAGGCGTGCGTTAATGAATCAAAAGATGAAAGATCAAAACTTGCATTTAGCGCTATTATAGAAGAAGAAAAGAAGCATTTGAGTAAGTTCGCGCAGTTATTGCGCATAAAGTGCATCAATTCTCAAAACGGCTGTATTCTGTGAGACAAATCATCCTGTTTGATTTGTCTCATTGGAAGAGGTGAAGATGTGTGTGGAATAGTTGGGTATATAGGCGATAAAGAAGCAACCCAGATATTGATCTCGGGCTTAAAGAGGCTGGAATACCGCGGGTATGATTCTGCGGGTATAGCTGTAATATCCGGCAATAAGATACATATTCGCAAGATTCCAGGTAAGATAAATGATCTTGAAAACCTTTTAGGCAAGGCGCCTATGCCGCGCGCGTTTTCAGGCATAGCGCACACAAGATGGGCTACCCACGGCGCGCCCAATAAGATCAACGCCCATCCTCATTCAAGCTGTGATAAAAAGATTACCGTCGTGCACAATGGCATTATAGAGAATTATCTAAAGCTTAAAAATGACCTGATAAAACAGGGCCACAGATTCTTTTCTCAGACAGATACGGAAGTCCTGGCGCATTTAATAGAGAAATATTACAAAGACTGCCTGAGATCCGCTGTGATAGAGGCTTTAAAAAAAGTGGAAGGTAGTTTTGCTTTAGGCGTCCTATGCAGTGATGAGCCTGACTTAATAGTATGCGCGCGCCAGGATAGCCCTCTTATAGCGGCTGAAGGTAAGAGTGGGCGCTTCATTGCCTCTGACGTGCCGGCTATATTAGAACATTGCACGCGCGTAGTATACCTTAAAGATAAGCAGGTAGCTGTCTTGAAAAAAGATGATATATCCGTGTATGACCTTAATAACAGGCGAGTGAGCGTTAAATTTGATAAGGTGCTTATGGATGCCGAAAGCGCCAAGAAGGGCGGGTTTGAGCATTTTATGCTTAAGGAGATATTTGAGCAGCCCGTGGTTTTAAAGAAGCTTTTATCCGTAGGCGCTAAAAATATCAGGAATTTTGATTTTACTCATAAGATAAGCAATATTGTTATTGTCGCCTGTGGCACAGCCTATCATGCCGGGCTCGTTGGTAAATATATTATTGAGTCGCTTGCGCGAATACCTGTATGGGTTGACTTTTCTAGCGAATTCAGGTACCGCAATCCTCTTATCTCTAAGGACACGCTTGTTATAGCTGTGAGCCAGTCAGGCGAGACTGCCGACACCCTGGCCGCGGCGCGCGAAGCCAAAAGAAAAGGCGCTAAGATAGTCTCTATCTGTAATGTCGTAGGCTCAAGCCTAACGCGCGAGTCCGACGCGGTCTTTTATACTCTTGCCGGGCCCGAGATAGGCGTGGCATCCACAAAAGCCTATACAGCGCAACTAGCTGTTTTCTATATGTTCGGCCTCGCGCTTGCTAAGTCTTTGGGGCGCGTAAGCTCGGAATTTTACCATGATTCTTTGAAGGCTTTAAACTGCATTCCGGCGTTGCAGGCTCAGGTCCTAAAGTCCCATGGCTTTATCAAAAAGATAGCTCAGAGGCATCACCACTATGGCAGTTTCCTGTTTTTAGGCAGGAACGTGAATTTTCCGTCGGCATTGGAAGGGGCTCTGAAGCTTAAAGAGATATCTTATATCCCGGCTGAAGGATACGCGGCAGGCGAGATGAAACACGGCCCCATAGCGCTTATTGATGAATACCGCGCGGTTGTCTGTATCACGGTCCGGTCTAAGATCTATGACAAAATGATCTCTAATATTCAGGAGATAAAGGCGCGTTCAGGCAAGCTTATAGCTATAGCCACAGAGGGTGACGCTACCATAAAAAACCATACCCGCGAGATAATAAGTATTCCTAAATGCGATGAGTTTTTATCTCCGTTATTAGTCGCGCTGCCTCTGCAGATGCTTGCTTACTACATAGCTGTCGCGCGCGGCTGCAACGTAGACCAACCCCGCAATTTAGCAAAGTCAGTGACGGTAGAGTAACAGAAGACAGAGGACGGAAGACAGAAAACAGGAACTCGGATGAGGAGCAACAGTTTTTTTGTTCTCTGCCCACTGTCCTCTGACCTATGCCTTCTGTCATCTGGAAATTATTATGTTATACGTCGTATCGACTCCCATAGGCAATCTTGGAGATATTACATATCGCGCTGTTGAGGTCTTAAAGTCTGTTGACCTTATCGCGTGCGAGGACACCCGCCATACAAATATTCTTTGTCAGCATTACGGCATAAAAGTTCCCCTAAGCAGTTACTACGAATATAACAAGGTTGTTAAAGGTGAGCACCTCTTAAAACTTTTAAAAGATGGTAGGCAAGTCGCCTTGGTTTCAGACGCTGGCACGCCTGGTATAAGCGATCCAGGCTTTAGCCTGATACGCGCGGTATTGGACGCCGGCATTAAAGTAGCGTCAATCCCAGGGCCCACCGCTCTTATAGCTGCACTTTCTATCAGCGGCCTTCCAACTCATAATTTTTTCTTTAAAGGGTTCCTTCCGATAAAACAGGTGAGTCGTAAAAAGAGGCTGGAATGGTTAAAAGGATTAGGTACCACAATTGTCGTGTATGAATCGCCGCACAGGCTTCTAAAAACCCTTCGGGATATGAAGGAAGTGTTAGGTGACAAAAAAATAGCAATTGTGCGTGAGGTGACCAAAAAGTTTGAAGAGGTCATACGGGCAACGCCTGAGGAGTTGATCAAAGCTTTTGAGGCCCGCAAGCCCCGTGGCGAATTCGTCCTCATTTTTTAAGCCCCCCATAGTTCCACCCCCGGGGTGGAACTATGGGGCATTCAGCCTGTAGCCGCAATATAATAATGTCAGTATTCTGCAAATAGAGAATGTCAGGTATACTCGCCTCTATAGGGAGGTGGGTATGGAGCTAAACCTGACAATGAAAGAAGTAAATAGGTATAAAATAATCTCTGAAGTAATTAAGGGCTGCTTAAAAGTAGAAGACGCAGCCAGGGCCTTAAACCGAAGCCAGCGCCAGGTCTACCGGATAAAAGCAGCGGTAGCAAAAGACGGAGCTATGGCCGTAATCCACAAGAACAAAGTCAAACGCGGCCCCCGCTGGCTGACTGACAAAGTTAAGGCCAAGATAAAATACTTTTATCAGACAAAATATCAAGGTTTTAACATCACCCATATGACTGAATTTTTAAATGAAGAAGAAAAGATAAAAACCTCACGGGAATCCGTAAGACAGACCCTTATAGAAGCAGGTCTCTATGCTAAATGGAAAAGACATCCTAAGCACAGGAGCTGGCGTGAGCCTCGCGCACGGGAAGGTCAAATGCTCCAGTTTGATACTTCGAATCATGACTGGTTGGAGGGAAGAGGCCCTAAGCTTAACCTTATTGGTGGCGTAGACGATGCCACCTCCAATTGTCCGGGAGCAAGGTTTGCTTTAAGTGATTCTTGTATTGAGAATATGCGTGTCATAAAGCGTATCGTCGAGACAAAAGGCATACCTTTGAGCTTTTACTGCGATAAAGACTCTAACTTCCGGGTTAACCGCGCTCAAGGCATTCAGCATGAACTTGAAGGTAAAGACTGCTTCTTAAGCCAGATAGGCCGCGCATTGGAAGAGTTAGGGGTTGAGGTGATCTACGCTAACTCTGCCCAGGCCAAAGGTCGTGTTGAGCGCGCATGGGGTACTTTCCAAGACAGGCTTTGTTCTGAGCTAAGGCTGTATAAGATTGCCACCCTTGAAGGAGCCAACCATTATCTCTTTGAGGAATTCTTGCCTAAACACAACCGTAAATTCGCCCATCCGGCAAGAGAATCCGGGCCTGCTTACAGGCCTGTGCTTAAAAGTTTGGATCTAAATAATATATTCTGCATAAAAGAAGAAAGAACAGTCGCTCCTGATAATACCATAAGTTATAACTCCAAATATTATCAATTGTTACCTGATGAACACCGGATCAGTTTTGTCAAAGCCAAGGTTATGGTATATGAATGGCTGGATGGCTCAATACACGTACTCTACAAAGGCAAAGAACTAAAGCAAGAACCGATACCAAAGATAAGATACAAAAACAAAGAAAAAATGCTTTTAACCGTAAATTACTGACATTTTTAATTTGCAATAAACATGACATTTTTAACTTGCGTTCACACTATGGGGCATTCAGCCTTGACAAAATAAGTGTCCTGTGTTATATTTCTAAAAGTGCCTTTAAGCTGGTTCAGAGAAACCGGCAAGGAAAGCAGATCATGAAACTGAAAACTATGATTTTACGAACATTGAACCCGCACACAACGTGCGGGTTTTTTTGCAACAGTAAGTTGCGCACCGGCGCAATATCGATTAGCGCCGGGTGTGGAGCAGGCTGCACACTGGAGGTAGTTTTATGCCAATGAAAGAAAAAGCACGCATCATGGATAAGAACGGCTTACTGCGCACATTAACCAGGATGGCGCATGAGATCTTAGAAAAGAACAAGGGCACAAAAGACCTTGTGATAGTGGGCATCCGCACGCGCGGGGCGCATCTGGCTTTTAGGCTCTCGGAGCTGATGGAAAAGATAGAGCGGCACAAGCCGCCTGTAGGTGTTTTAGACATCACTCTTTACAGGGACGATCTAAGCTCTATTGCTCAACAGCCAGTGGTTCACAAGACTGAAATAGATTTTGACATCCAAAACAAGAAAGTCATCTTGGTTGATGACGTGCTCTATACTGGCCGTACGGTCAGGGCGGCTTTGGATGAGTTGATAGATTTTGGCAGGCCGCTTTTTATCCAGCTAGCTGTTTTAGTGGATAGAGGGCATCGGGAACTGCCCATAAGGGCGGACTACGTGGGTAAAAATATACCCACATCTCCTAAAGAGACCGTTCAAGTAAGGTTGGAAGAATCTGAAGGGATTGATGAAGTGGCTGTTATGGAGAACCACGAATGAAAAAAAGTGGGTGGGTAAGAAAAGACCTTTTGGGGTTGCAGGAGCTAAGCAAAGAAGAGATAGAGCTTCTTTTGGCGACCGCGGATTCTTTTAAGGAGGTCATCAGCCGAGAAATCAAAAAAGTGCCTACCCTGCGCGGCAAGACAGTGGTAAATCTTTTTTATGAACCATCCACCAGGACGCGGGTATCTTTTGAAATAGCCGCGAAAAGGTTGTCGGCTGACGTTATCAATATAGCGGTCGAATCGTCAAGTGTTCGCAAGGGCGAGACGCTTATTGATACTGGTAAGAACATAGAGGCTTTGAAGGTAGACATTATTGTGGTGCGCCATAATTGTTCGGGCGCCGCTGTCATGCTGGCGCGTCAATTACGAGCCAGCGTCATAAATGCCGGAGACGGATGGCATGAGCATCCTACTCAGGCGCTCTTAGATATTTTTACGCTTAAAGAAAAATTGGGCAGGATAGAAGGGCTGAAGGTTAGTATCGTCGGAGATATCGCGCACTCCCGGGTAGCTCGTTCCAATATCTGGGGATTAACGAAGTTGGGCGCCAAGGTTACGGTGTGCGCGCCCTCTATGTTGATACCACTCGGCATAGAAGAGACCGGCGTGCGCGTGACAAACGATATTGACGAAGCCCTTAAAGGCGCGGATGCGGTTAACGTCTTGCGCATGCAGTTTGAGCGCGATACGGAGAGCGCTTTTCCGCGGCAATTGGAGTATTTTAAGAATTTCGGTATTACGACCGATAGGCTGACAAAGGCTAAAAAGAATATAATTATTATGCATCCCGGGCCTATAAACCGCGGTATTGAGATAGAAAGCGCCGTGGCTGACGGCTTAAACTCTGTTATTCTAGAACAGGTGACTAACGGTATAGCGATCCGTATGGCGGCTTTATTTCTGTGCGCGCAGGCGAATGAAAAGTTGAAAATATTATGACTATTCTTATTAAAAATGGCAGGGTTGTAGATGCTGTCGCGGGTATTTCTGACGTGATGGATGTTTTGATAGAGGGTGAGCTCGTTTCGCGGGTGTCTAAAGATATAAAAGCTCAGGCTGACACTGTGATAGATGCCGCGGGTAAGTTTGTTTTACCCGGGCTTATTGATATGCATGTTCATTTAAGGGAACCTGGCCGCGAGGATAAAGAGACCGTGGCCTCTGGCACAAAGGCTGCGTTAAAAGGCGGCGTGACAAGTGTTTTAGCTATGCCCAATACGGCGCCAGCTATGGATACACCTGAGCACTTGCGGCTGTTAAAGGGTATTATTCAGAAGGCCGCGGTTGCCCACGTTTATATCTGCGGCGCTATTACGATAGGCAGGCAAGGCAAAGAGCTTTCGGATATCATGGCTTTAAAAGGCCAGGGGGTTATTGCTATAACTGACGACGGAGACTCGGTTGATGATGAAGGTATTATGTCAGAGGCTTTTAAAAAAGCTAAAGAAGCTGATGTTTTAGTGATCTGTCATTGTGAGGATAAAAAACTCTCCGCGCAGGGAGTTATAAACCTGGGTTTTGTTTCAACACAGCTGGGGCTGCGCGGTATATCAAGAGAATCCGAATATAAGCGTGTTGAAAGAGATCTGAAGCTGGCAAAAGAGGCAGGCGGTCGCGCGCATATCGCCCATATCAGTTGTAAGGAATCAGTTGAGCTTGTAAGGCGGGCTAAGAAGAGCGGCTTAGCAGTAACAGCGGAGACCGCCCCGCACTATTTTTCTTTGAATGAAGAGGCACTGGTGGGTTACGATACTAATTTAAAGATCAATCCACCTCTGCGGAGCGCTAGTGATGTTTTAGCTGTTAGGGATGGATTAAAAGACGGCACTATTGATTGTATTGCTTCTGACCATGCCCCGCATACGGATAATGAAAAAGAGATAGAGTTTGACCGCGCGGAATTCGGCGTGGTCGGCCTTGAAACAGAGCTGAGCGTTGCTATCACCGAATTGGTGGATAAAGGCATACTTGATTGGCCGCAATTGGTGGAGAAGATGGCTTCTAATCCCGCCAGGATATTAGGCATTAATAAAGGCAGGATCACCGCGGGCAGCGGCGCTGACATTGTGATAGTTGATCCGCGAAAAGAATGGTTTGTGGCTAAGGATGGTTTTGTTTCAAAATCAAAAAACTCCGCGTTTTTGGGCCGCGTTCTGAAAGGTGTTGTTGAGTATACGGTTTGTTCCGGCAAAATTGCATACCGTAAAACAAACGAATGAGACAGATCAAGCAGGATAGTTTGTCTCATTGGATAGTTTGTCTCATTGGCAATGAGGTAGAAAATGGAATTTTTAGCGGATCTTCACATACACTCTAAATATTCGCGGGCTACTAGCCGCGATATGGATATAGTCCACATCGCCGAATGGGCAAAGTTAAAGGGTATTACGCTCATGGGTACTGGTGATTTTACGCATTACCTGTGGCTTGAGGAGTTAAAGTCTAAGCTTGAACCTACGGGCAAGGGCCTATTTACGCACAATGGCGTCTATTTTATTCTTTCCTCTGAGGTCTCAAGCATATATTCCAAGAATAACCGCACATACCGTATTCATAATCTGATATTAGCGCCTTCTTTTAAAACAGTGGATGCTATTAATCATACGCTTGGGTCTGTGGGCAATCTGGCATCGGATGGGCGGCCTATTTTAGGGTTGGATGCCGCGGAATTGGCTCGTATTGTTTTTGATATAGATGAGAATTGCATGTTGATACCGGCGCATATTTTCACGCCGTGGTTTAGTTTGTTTGGTTCAATGTCTGGATTTGACAGGATAGAGGATTGTTTTGAAAAGAGCACGCCGAAGATATTCGCGTTAGAGACAGGGCTTAGTTCCGACCCCGCCATGAACTGGCGGCTGAGCGCTCTAGACAGGTTTTCTCTTGTTTCAAACTCCGATTCTCATTCTCCGTCAAAGATAGGCCGCGAGGCGAATGTATTTGATTGCGATATGGATTACGGCATTATTCGCGACGTTTTGCGTTTAAAAGATAAAAAGAGGTTTTTGTATACAGTAGAATTTTTCCCGGAAGAAGGCAAATATCATTATGACGGGCATAGGCTTTGTGGTGTTAGTTTTTCTCCCGAAGAATCCAAGAAATACGCGAATCGCTGTCCAAAGTGCAAGAAACCTTTGACCATAGGCGTTTTAAACAGGGTCGCTCAACTTGCGGATAGAAAAGAAGGCTTTGCGCCGGAGGGCGCCATACCTTTTAAAAGCCTTATTCCTTTGGATGAGATCATCGCCGATGCTAAGCAGGTAGGCAAGGGGTCTGTCAGTGTAGAGAGAGAATATCGTCAGATCTTGGCGCGCTTGGGCACGGAATTTGATATACTGACAAAAGTTCCTCAAGAAGAGCTTGAGCGCGCTATTAATCCTAAGGTTGCTTCGGGGATCGCGCGCGTGCGCTTAGGGCAAGTAAAAGTCTTGCCTGGCTATGATGGCGAATACGGCAAAGTCTCTATTTTTGGAGAAGAAGAACGCAAGAAAACTAACGATCAGCAAATGAGGTTATTTTAAAGTAGCGCGCACTAGTTTTAACGCGCCCCCGTAGCCCAATGGATAGGGCACTAGCCTCCGGAGCTAGTGGTGCAGGTTCAATTCCTGCCGGGGGCATAAATTTAGCCGTAATGAAAAAAATCGCGTTTACAATAACCTCTTGTCTTATAATTTTAAGCCTGGGTTCACTAGCTTACGGCGACGCGGTCTATTTGAAGAACGGCAGCGTGATGAAGGGGCGCATTGTAGAGAAAACTGAACAGTTCCTTGTGCTAAAATCATCAGAAGGCGAGGACGCTGTTAAGACGACAATTTATCTTGAAGATATCAATAGGATGGAGACTGACGAGGAGTATTCTAATGAAACAAAATTTTTCCCTACAGCTTTGCCGCGGGTGAGCGCTTCAAGGCCATGGGACGCCCAGGCCGTTTTTATTAAGCCCGCGCCTATGCAATTAAATATTAATACAGACCAGGCAGAGTATATTAAAGGCATTATTAAGAGAAGCGACCGCGCGCTTTCTGAGCCGGACGCGGTGGGGATCTTATCCGTGTCTAATGTCACAAGCATCGGAGATGGCAGTATCTCCGGGTCTGTGAAATTACCAGAAGAGATCTCAAAATATAAAGCCCCTCTTTACGTATATCTCGCGAAAGACGCGGGCGGAAGTTTTGTGATAACTCCCAATTTGCCTTATCAAAAAATTGAGCCTGATAAAATAACTTCCTCGCTAGTTTATTATAAGGTAGAACATGTGGGCGCGGGCCAGTATAAAGTATTCGCTGATTGGGATATAGCGCCTCCTCCTATTAGAAAAAAGACAATAAACGGAGCAGAGGTTTTGTTCGGTTTTGGCACAAAAGGAGATTATTTCGGATCATATGAAGACGTTGTTAAGCTGGATGCGGATGAAAACAGGGATAATGTGAACATAGATTGCCAGGTATATGTAGCAAAAGTCTTTGTTGATATGTCTGACGTACCGAAAAGTACGGATTTTAGGATTATAGACATTTATTTAAAGGAAACACCATCAAAAAAGACGATCCTTGTCCTGCGAGTTAAAAATACGGGTGAGGCCGCGATAATATCTTTGGCTCTTGATGTTTTTATAAACAATGAGAAAATAGGACAGAAGCCTTATGTGATAGGTAATCTTGGGTTAAATAAGGATAGTGAGTTTGATATAACTTCTATTATGGGCATGAGTGTGTATCGGGAGCCTTTTAAGATGTTACGTTTCAAATTTGTAAATCCTAAAACAGGCAAGATTGAGCTTGAAAAAGATGTGTATTTGCCAGAAATAAATATTAAAAGTGGAGTAAAAACCCATAAAAATAGGTAAAATAATATAAAAAGTGGAGTAAATAGGTTAAAAATACAATGAAAAAAGCTATATTAATACTAGAAGACGGATTTTTGCTTGAAGGTATTAGTTTTGGAGCTGAAGGTGAGGCTTTAGGCGAGGTGGTATTCAATACCTCAATGACCGGATATCAGGAGATATTGACTGATCCATCTTATAAGGGGCAGATCGTGACCATGACCTACCCGTTAATAGGTAATTATGGAGTCAATGATGAAGACCTGGAATCCGCCAGGCCATGGGCTGAAGGTTTTGTAGTTAAAGAAATGTCCCGCGTATATTCAAATTGGCGGGGTAAATGCTCTTTGGGGGAGTATTTAGCTAAGCATAAGATAGTGGCAATTGAAGGTGTTGATACGCGCGCCCTTACGCGCAGGCTGCGTCTTTCTGGCGCGATGCGCGGCATTATATCCACGCTTGATCTTAACAAAGAGAGCCTTTTAGCTAAATGCCTTGCTTCGCCAGGCATGGAAGGCAGGGACTTGATAAAGGAAGTGACTTGTCCATACCCTTACGAATGGGGAGTTGAGAAAAAAGAGTTTTTTGTCGTTGCTTTTGATTTTGGCATTAAATATAACAGCTTGAGGTTATTGGCAAAAGCAGGCTGTCGCGTTAAAGTTATGCCTGCCACGACAAGCGCTAAGGATGTATTGGCTCTTAAGCCGAATGGAGTTTTTTTGTCTAATGGGCCTGGGGATCCAGCGGCATTGTCTTATGTGGTAGATGAGATAAAGTGCCTTTTAGGCCGCGTGCCTTTGTTTGGTATATGTCTCGGGCACCAGATCCTGGCTTGCGCCCTTGGTGGTAAGACATATAAATTGAAATACGGGCATCATGGCGGTAATCATCCCGTTATGGACCTTGAGACAAAAAAGGTTGAGATCACAGCCCAGAACCACGGTTTCTGCGTAGATATGGATTCTATAAAAGATAAGTCAGTCAAGCTAACACACGTAAATCTCTACGATAAGACGACAGAGGGGCTTAGGCATAAAAAGCTGCCGCTCTTTTGCGTCCAGTATCATCCTGAATCAGGCCCTGGCCCGCGTGACGCAGGTTATTTATTCGGTCGTTTCATAGAAATGATGTATAAGTTTAAAAAGAAGAGGTAAAAGATACCAGAAGATTCCAAACCCGCATTGGAATATGGTTCCAATGCGGGTTTGGAAAATGGTTGGAAAATGGAAAAGGTTATCTATGCCAAAAAGAAAAGACATTAAAAAAATAATGATAATCGGTTCCGGGCCTATCATTATTTCGCAGGCCTGCGAGTTTGATTATTCAGGGACTCAGGCGTGCAAAGCGCTTAAGGAAGAGGGTTACAAAGTTATTTTGGTCAATTCTAATCCGGCGACCATAATGACTGACCCGGAGTTCGCGGATGCTACTTATATTGAGCCTGTGACGCCTGAGGTCGTTGAGAAGATCATAGCGAAAGAAAGGCCTGACGCGCTCCTTGCGACCATGGGCGGCCAGACGGGTTTAAACGTTGCTATCGCGGTTGCTAAAAAAGGCGTTTTAAAGAAATACGGCGTTGAGATGATAGGTGCTGACCGCAGGGCGATAGAAAAGGCGGAAGACAGGGACCTGTTCAAGAAGGCCATGTTAAAGATCGGCTTAGACCTGCCGCGCAGTATCAACGTGAAATCAAAAGCTCAGGCAAGAAAAGCTGTCGCTTCTCTCGGCCTGCCTGTCGTCATACGGCCCAGTTTTACTTTAGGCGGGACCGGCGGCGGCATCGCGTTCAACATGCAGGAATTTGAAGAACTGATATCAGGCGGCCTGGAATACAGTATGATCCATGAAGTGCTTCTTGAAGAGTCGGTGATAGGGTGGAAAGAGTTTGAGCTTGAGGTCATGCGCGACAGAAAAGATAATGTTATTATTATTTGTTCCATAGAGAATTTTGACCCAATGGGCGTGCATACTGGGGATTCTATAACTGTCGCGCCCGCGCAGACGCTCACAGATGTTGAGTATCAGAATATGCGCGATGCCGCTATACGCGCCATAAGAGAGATAGGCGTTGACACCGGAGGTTGTAATGTCCAGTTTGCCATAAATCCTAAAAATGGCAGGATGGTCATGATCGAAATAAACCCGCGCGTGTCGCGGTCATCGGCGCTAGCATCAAAGGCCACGGGTTTTCCAATAGCCAAGATAGCCGCTAAGCTCGCCGTGGGTTACACGCTTGATGAGATCCCTAACGATATAACTAAGGAGACACCGGCGTGTTTTGAGCCTACTATAGATTACTGTGTTGTTAAGATACCGCGTTTTACTTTTGAAAAATTCCCCGGCGCGGACTCGAGATTAGGCACGTCTATGAAGTCCGTAGGTGAGGCTATGGCCATCGGCAGGACTTTTAAGGAGGCCCTCCAGAAAGGCCTGCGTTCACTTGAGATCAAAAAATCAGGTTTAGACTCTGTTGTCCGGGAAAAAGATTTTGATACCCGCGAGCGTTTGATGGAGCATATCACGCAAAAACTTATAATACCTAATGACGCCAGGATATTTTATATAGGCGACGCGCTTCGGTTCGGGATGCCCCTTAGCGAGATACAGTCGCTTACAGCTATTGACGCCTGGTTCTTGGAGAACATCAAGGATATTATTGATTTTGAGGCTATTTTGAAAAACTCTAAGATGGCCAAAGAGCTCTTAAGGCGCGCCAAAGAACTTGGATTCTCAGACAAGCAAATAGCCAGCCTGACTAATTCCGCGGAAGATGAGATAACTTCTTTGCGCGGCGCCAGCGGTATAGTGACGACGTATAAACTTGTTGATACGTGCGCCGCGGAGTTTGAGGCATACACACCTTATTTTTATTCTACTTATGAAATAGAAGATGAGGTCAGGGTCTTGGATAAAAAGAAGGTCATGATACTGGGCGGCGGCCCTAACAGGATAGGCCAGGGCATAGAGTTTGATTATTGCTGCGTCCACGCCTCTTTCGCTTTGAAAGAGATCGGCTGCGAGACGATCATGGTCAATTGTAATCCTGAGACCGTATCCACTGACTATGATACGTCGGATAAATTATATTTTGAACCGATGACAAAGGAAGATGTCCTGAATATAGCAGCTAAAGAAAAACCGTGGGGTGTCATAGTCCAACTTGGAGGGCAGACGCCTATTAACTTGACGCTCTCGCTTCAGAAAGCGGGCGTCAATATCATAGGCACTAGCCCTGAGTCTATTGATATCGCTGAAGACCGGGAGAAGTTCAAGAATATGTTGGATAAATTAAAACTGAGGCAGCCGCCAAACGGTACAGCCCGTACTTTTGATGAAGCTAAAGCCGTCGCTTCAAGGATAAGCTATCCTGTTTTAGTAAGGCCGTCTTATGTTTTAGGCGGCCGGGCCATGGAGATAGTCTATGACGAGGATACTTTAGAAAAGTTCATAATAGAGGCGAGCAAGGTGTCTGGCGAGCACCCAGTATTAATAGATAAGTTTTTGGAGGACGCGATTGAAGTGGATGTGGATATGATAGCTGACGGGGAGACATTCGTCGTGGCGGGTATTTTGGAACACATAGAGGAGGCTGGCATCCACTCCGGAGATTCCGCGATGGTTCTTCCTCCGTATTCGTTAGGCGAAAGCGTCATTGATAAGATCAGGCAGGCGACAGTCGCTATGGCTAAAGAGCTTAAGGTAGTAGGCCTTATGAATGTTCAATACGCTGTCAGGGATAATAAGGTCTATATTTTAGAGGTTAACCCGCGGGCCTCAAGGACCGTGCCTTTTGTTTCAAAAGCCATAGGCGTGCCTTTAGCCAAGCTCGCTGCTAAGGTCATGGCAGGAATGAAGTTAAAAGACCTGAAGTTCACTGAAGAGATCATCCCTAAATATTCTTCCGTCAAGGAGTCTGTGTTCCCGTTCAACAGGTTCCCCGGAGTTGATATTATGCTCGGCCCTGAAATGAGATCAACGGGTGAAGTAATGGGTATTGACGAAGATTTCGGCAGGGCGTACATGAAAAGCCAGCTCGCGGCCGGCCAGATACTTCCGGTCAAGGGTAACGTATTTATCAGCGTAAGGGATAAAGATAAAAGGAATATTATTTTTATTGCCAAAAGGCTTTCTGACATAGGGTTCGGCATCGTAGCTACCGGGGGCACGGCTAAGGCTTTAAAGAAGAATGGCATGGATGTCCAGGTGCTTAAAAAGGTTTATGAGGGTGGGCCTAATATCTTAGACTATATCAAAGACGGTAAGATAGACCTTATCATAAACACGCCTTCAGGCAGGATGCCGCGCGAAGATGAGGTTAAGATACGCTCAACAGCTATCATGCATGGCGTGCCTTGTATAACGACTATTTCAGGGGCGCAGGCTTCGGTCAACGGTATTGAAGCCCTCCTAAAAAAAGATTTAGGCGTAAAGACGCTCCAGGCGTATCATAAGTCTGTAGACAGGTGACAGGTGACAGAAGGCAGAAGACAGATAAAAGAAAGACTGGTAACTTAAAAATGAAAGAACAGCGGCAAGCCAAAAATTTGACTTTTTTGTTCATTTTCTCTGTTCTCTGTTCTCTGCTCTCTGTCCTCTGTCCTCTGAGCGCCTACGCTGACAAGATCTACCTTAAAAGCGGCAAGAGTTATGATGGTAAGCTCGTGGGTAAGTCGGATCGGCGCTATCTTTTTGCTCTTGATACGGGTGGGGGAGAATCCATACAAGTCAGTTTTTTTACGGAAGACGTGGAGAAGATAGAGCTTGGCAAAGATACCGTGGAGGAGCAAATACCTATACTCAAAGAGCTCGAGAGCCTAAAAGTAAATGTCAACAAAAGCGATTCTAAAGTATACGAGCTATCCCTTTATAAAGAGAGCCAGGGCAATAAGGTTGACCCTACATTCTCCGAACAAGAGCTTAGAAAAACGCTTAATAGGGAAGAGTCTGAATATTATCAGAGGTTTAACGAGATATTAAAGAAATATGTGGATAAGTTCTCGGCTGTTCAGAACATATATATGAATCTTACGACGGCTACAAGGGAAGATTTTGAGGTTGCTAAACAATATATGGATGAGTTGTATTTTGAGCTTAACAATCTTTTTGTGCCGGAGACTTTTAAAAAATCACATCTTTTGTATCTGCAGTCCGTGAAAGCAAGTTACCTCGCATTTAATGTCCTGGGGCAGGGGATGCTTGACGAAGCAGCCAAACAGATAAAGATATCAGAAGACAGTAAACAAATGTGCATGGATGAGGTAAGGGGGATCATTTCTAAAAGGAAGCTGACGAGCAAGGAAGAAGGGAAGCCCTCTGCATGAAGCTGGATATTTTAAACAACGTATTTATAAAAGAACGACGGCTTCTTCTTGAGTTGTCAGTGCCTGCAAGTTTTAAGTCAGCGCTACCCGGCCAATTTATACATGTCCGGTTTGAAGGTTCGTATGATCCTATATTACGCAGGCCCTTCAGCATCCACGATGTGTGCGAAAGCCGTAAAAAGAACAAACTAACGCTGCGCGTTCTTTATGAGGTAAAAGGCAAAGGGACACAGCTTCTGTCTCAGAAGAAACCCTTTTCTGAGTTAGACTGTCTCGGCCCATTAGGCCATGGTTTTGATCTGGATGGGATACCACAGGCCAAAAAGGTTTATATTGTCGCGGGCGGTATGGGAGTTGCCCCGTTATACTTTTTGGCAAAAAAATTGGCTGACAACCCTGCCTGTCCGGCAGACAGGCGAGAACCTGTTGTTCTTATCGGAGCGAAAACCAAGAACGATATTTTGTGTGAGAAAGAATTTAAGGACCTTGGGTGTGAAGTGCGTGTCGCGACCGAGGACGGGTCAAAGGGTTTAAAGGGCAGAGTAACTGATTTGTTAGTAGATATTTTACGAAGGACGAGGGACGAAGGAAGAGGCCTGCCTATCGGCAAGGCAGGGACGATATACGCCTGCGGGTCTAAGCCTATGTTGGCCGCGGTTTTCGTGATAGCCTATAAATATAAAATGCAGGCCCAGGTTTCGCTTGAAGAATTTATGGGATGCGGCCTAGGCGCCTGCCTTGGGTGCGTGATACGGACAAATTCAGGTTACAAACGCATATGCCACGACGGCCCTGTTTTTGACGCGTCTGACATTATTTGGAAAGAGTGATAAGATGAACCCGTTTTATCTTGTGCTTGGCTTAGTCACCGGAGTCCTCGGCGGGCTTTTTGGCCTTGGCGGAGCTGTAGTTATAATCCCGGCGCTCGTGTTCTTGTGTGGATTTATCCAGCATCAGGCGCAGGGGATCATAATAGCTGCTATGATACCTCCTATAGGATTGCTTGCCACGATACGCTACTATCACGCGGGCAATGTAAAAGTTTGGGCAGCAGCCTTGATAGCTCTGGGTTTTTTCATAGGCGGTTATTTTGGAGCAAGGCTGGTTGAGTATACCCCGGACCCGTTACTTAAAAAAATATTCGCTATCTTATTATTTTTGATATCTCTAAGGATGTTCTTTAACAAATGAAACCAAAACTTGAAGTAGATATAGGTGGTTTGAAGCTGAAGAACCCCGTCATGGTAGCTTCCGGCACCTTTGGGTATGGCGGCGAATTCAGGGATTACGTAGACCCTTCAAAACTCGGGGCTATTGTAACAAAGACCATAACAAGGCACAGGCGTGATGGCAATAGGCCGCCGCGCGTTACTGAAACTGCCGCTGGAATGCTTAATTCCATAGGCCTGCAGAACAACGGCCTTGATGATTTCATTGAGAATAAGCTTAAAAATTATAAAAATTTAGGTGCTAAGTTGATAGTAAGCATCGGAGGAGAGACGGATGATGAATACGCGGAGATGGCAAAAGCCTTAAGTTCTTTTAAGGAAGTAGCCGCGCTGGAGCTTAATATTTCCTGCCCTAATATTGAATATAAGGATAAGATAATCGCTCAGGACAGGGACTTGACGCTGCGCCTGGTCAAGGCAGTGCGTCGGGTTACGTCTCTGCCTTTGATAGTTAAACTCTCGCCCAATGTCTGTGATATAACGCGCATTGCAAAAGCAGCCCAGGACGGCGGGGCGGACGCGATCAGTCTTATCAATACGCTTTTAGGCATGGCCATTGATGTGGATAAACGAAAACCTGTTTTAGGCAATATAACCGGAGGCTTAAGCGGGCCTGCCATAAAACCCATAGCTTTGCGCATGGTCTGGCAGGTGCATAATATGGTAAGCGTGCCTGTAATAGGCATGGGCGGTATTATGAATGCCCGCGACGCAATAGAATTTATTATTGCCGGAGCCTCGGCTGTCGCGATAGGGACCGCGAATTTCGTTAATCCCGGCGTAAGCCTTGAAGTGCTTGAAGGTATCTCGTCTTACCTGGAAGAGCAAAATTTCAAAGACGTCAATGAGTTAATAGGGAGCCTTAATGTTAGTTAGTGAATAGTATATAGTTAATAGTATATAGGAGAAACAAAGAATAAATGAAGCCTTGTTTAATAGTAGCGTTGGATGTGGATAGTTTCGCGAAGGCTAAGAAACTCGTAGACGCGCTTTGCCCGTTAGTTAAAATATTTAAGGTAGGAAGCCAGTTATTCACGCTAGCAGGGCCTGCGAGCGTTGAATATATCAAAAAGAAAAAGGCGGATGTATTTTTGGACCTTAAGTTCCATGATATTCCAAATACAGTTGCGAACGCGCTGCGGTCCGTGGTACCGCTTGAAGTCAAGATGCTGACTTTGCATGTGGCCGGAGGGGATGATATGTTGCGCGCGGCTGTAAAAGCAGCTACCGATGGATCAGCCAGCATAAAAGTTAAGAGGCCTTTGCTTATTGGCGTTACGGTTTTGACAAGCAAGCCGGCGGCTCCTGGAGTTGTGCTGAGCTTGGCGCAAGAGGCTATGGATTGTGGCCTAGACGGAGTGGTATGTTCTGTGAAGGAGGCGGAACTTTTGAGACAAAATATAGGGAATGAATTTGTAATAGTAACTCCTGGCATTAGGCTTGATGGCGCTGTCAAAGATGATCAAAAGAGAATAGCTACTGTGAGCGAAGCCGTAGCAGCAGGCAGCGATTTTATAGTTGTGGGCAGGCCGATAGTTGAGGCGCCAGACCCGCTCGCCGCTGCCAAAGAGTTTATAGTTTAACAGCTAAAGTAATTCATCCCTTGCCTGAACGCTCGTGATTTTTTCCCAGAAGTATTCGGGAATAAATTACTTCGCAGACTTCGGGGTTAATGTTGCGAAGAATAAAAACCCGTAATATATAACATTAAGGAGGAAGCAGATGTTTAAACAAAGTTTTTTTGTGGCAGTAGTTGTTACTATGTTTACTATCCAGCCGATTTTTGCGCAGCCGGCAGGGCAGGGTATGCCTGGAATGCAGCAGCAAAAGTTGACTCCTGAGGAGGCGGCTAAAAAGGATGAAGAGCGTATAAATAAAAGAATAGAAGATATGACTAAGAACTTGGGCTTGAGCGCGGAGCAACAGGCTAAGGTCAGGGAGATCCTTACTGCTTCAGCAGTTGAGATAAGAAAAGTTATGCAGGATGCCCGTGTCAAAGTTATAAGTTTCATGGAAAAAGACCGTGATGCCATAAAGGCGTTTTTGACAGAAGAGCAGCAAAAGACCCTTGGATCTATGCGGCCAAATCAAGGCCAGGGGCAAGTTCCTCCTTCGCCGCAGGCAAGAAGGTAAGTAGTTTTGAACATTAGCGAATTCGGGCGAATAGCTCAGTTGGTTAGAGCATCCGGTTTACATCCGGAAGGTCGTAGGTTCGACCCCTACTTCGCCCACCATTTTTCTTCTTGCGTTTGTAAGGCATTTTTTGTATAATTGGCAGACTTGGAAACTTTGCTTAACGGGGACGTCGCTTAGCCTGGTTTAAGGCCCTTGATTGTCGATCAAGTGATCGTGGGTTCAAATCCCATCGTCCCCGCCATATAAAAAAAGACCCCTTTTTTCTGGGGTCTTTTTTTAAAGTAGTAGATAGGGGTCAGGCCTCGAAGTTAGAAAGTAATTGACAAGACAATTCAGCCAGGTAATATAATTTCATGGCGCGTCCATATAGATTGCAAGGCGAAAACTGCTTGTACCATATCACTAGCCGCGGGGATGACCGCAAGGAGATTTTTGTAAATGAAACGGACTACAAAAAATTTCTCGAATATCTTTTAACGGCCAAGAAAAAGTTCAAATTCTATCTGTACGCGTATTGCCTCATGGGCAATCACGATCACTTGCTTCTTGAGACAACCCAGCCTAATATTTCCGCGATAATGCAATTCATTAATACCGCCTATACGACTTATTACAATACGAAGCGCAATCGATGTGGCCATCTTTTTCAGGGGAGGTATAAATCCACACTGGTTGATGCGGATAGCTACTTATTAGAATTAACCCGCTACATCCATTTAAACCCCGTCAAGGCCAAAATCGTCATGAGCCCTGATCAATATCCATGGTCTAGCTATAAAGGATATTTAAGCAAAGGTAGTGATGGGCTTATTGATAAGGACGAGATAAAAAGATATTTTAACATGACGATCAAGCAGTACCGGCAGTTTGTTGAGGACGGCATCAATAAGGAATCGGATCCTTTCAAAAATGTCTACGCGGGTTTTCTGTTGGGTAAAGTTGATTTTATTAAAGAAAAGCTTAAGGATTTGGGCGAGCAGATAGAAACAAAGGAAGTCGCGTATAAGAATAAACTCAAAGAATATGTTCAACACGAAAATATAATAGAAGCCGTTGCAAAAAAATACAAGATAAGCCCTCAGGAGTTGTGTTCCATGAAGAGGCGGCCCATGACCGAGAAGCAAATAGCCATCTATCTCCTGAGAAGATTTACTCCTCTTACGAATAAGGAAGTGGGTATTATTTTTTCCATGAAATACCAGGCCGTAAGCAAGGCCGCTTATAACATAGAAAGATTGATGAAAGAAAGGTCTGATATAAATATAGATGTTGAAGAGATAATTTCTAACTTCGAGGCCTGACCCCATTGTTTTCCCACGAGGCCTGACCCCATTGTTTTCCCATTGTTTTCCCTGAGTTTGGGGAAGACAAGCATTTTATCAGCTCGACCAATCATCTGGAGCGATATTTGGAGGAAGTACG
This sequence comes from Candidatus Phelpsiimicrobium noxiivivens, assembly GCA_001873995.1. Classification (GTDB taxonomy): domain Bacteria; phylum Omnitrophota; class Gorgyraeia; order Velamenicoccales; family Velamenicoccaceae; genus Phelpsiimicrobium; species Phelpsiimicrobium noxiivivens. The sequence continues at coordinate 10 of MNVR01000036.1, read as the reverse complement.
CAGGCGTATT
>MNVR01000019.1 GCA_001873995.1 Candidatus Phelpsiimicrobium noxiivivens | reverse complement strand
AATTTGACGAAATAAGTGATGTGTCCCTGAATATGAACAAACGTGATCAGGCGGGCTTATGAATTTGACGAAATAAGTGATGTGTCCCTGAATATGAACAAACGTGATCAGGCGGGCTTATGAATTTGACGAAATAAGTGATGTGTCCCTGAATACCTGAATACGCCGGAATACGCGGAATACAACGGCTTGGATCTTTAAAAGAAAGGTAGCCATGTTACGTAAAGCGATATCGGTTGTTATTTGTTTTTCTTTCATTGTCACGTCTGGTTTTTTCCATTTCGCGGCGTATGCGGGAGATGACCCATATTATCTTGAGAATGAGATACGCGAGACAGAGGCGAAATACCATCCGCTCTCCGAGGACATTTTCAAGATGGAAAGTTTTTTGCAGAGTTTTAATCAGAATATGGACGATCTGAAGAGCGCCTATGACGAGATAGATAAACTCAATAAGCAGATACGTACACGGCTGATAGGCAACCTCCTGAAGTCGTCGGTGCTTGCCACCATGGATTTTTTTAGCGCATTGACCTTGCCGTTAGGGTTGTATAAAAAAGTGGTCAAGATAATAATATTGGATGTCGCGGTTGAATTGGGGAGTAACTACCTACAGGGCAGCTTCACTGATTCCTACTATAGCCGAACCATGGCGCCGCTGAGCACGGAGGCGAGTAAGCTCTTGCCCGAAATTGAGGAACTTCAACAGACGCTTACCTTGACAATAGGAGATATAAAGGCGATGTCAAGGCTTGAAGACAAAGAGCTCCAGGAGACAGGTGCCATCTACAGAAAATTCGCGCTTGTTCTTGAGCACATAGATAAAGCAAAAAAGGCCATATTTGACCTTAGCGCAAACCTGACGAAGACGAAAGCCGAGATAGAAAAGAATCTAGAAGATATAAAACCAGAGGCCGAACGGCTTAATAAGAAGCTTGAGGATCTTTATAAGCGATTGTCCATTGCGAGAGAAGAGAAGCGCAAGACGGAAATGGCTGAAGATGTGGCAAGCGCTAAGGAAGGCGTAAAAAAGGCGGCTGTACCAACAGTGCCTTCTATCACGGCCCAGGACCCGCAAGAGGCGCTTAAGCAATGGTTCAATATCTACGAGGCAGCTAAAGGAATGCTTGAGGATCAAGTTCCGCCTCTCGCGCAACAGATACAGGACAAACGCAAGAAATATGATGAAGACTATACGCAATTCTTTAAGGGCCTGGCGTCTAAGAATATAATACAGTTGAACTACGCGAATATTCCGGCTGCCTTCTATTGGTTTAATATGCCGGAAGAAATAGGCGCGAGCGGTTTGACGCTTACGCAAATTGTCGAACGGCACCGTAGCGCGAAAAACGCGATGGAGTTCCTGAAGGGCGCTTCCTCTGACGTAAAAGAGGGAATAGGCGCGCTCGGTAAATTCAAGGATAAGATCGTGGAGATCGCGACTTTAGAAGATCAGCTCCTTGCCCTCCAGAAATACGCCCAATTGGTTGAGAGTGAAAGGCGCAGGGTCGGTGGTGACGATAAGTACAACGCAACGAATATTTTTAGGGCGCTCATTCCTAAGGAACTTGACCTCAAAATAAACACTATAGATAGGATAAATGAGGCTGCGGCCTTAAAGGAGATTCTCTCCAATTATGACAAACATATTCCAACGATGCTTGAGATATACGATAAGAACGCGAAGAGCTGTGAAAAGGCGCTTCCTGCCCTTGTAAAGGAATACGAGACGAGGTTCGCGAAACGCCTGGAGGACCTCACCAACGCGAATAATGCCCTCTCTCAGCTTGAAGGCACCGCAGCCGAGTACGATAAGCTTGTAACCGCGGCGGGATGGTCCGTGAAGCGCAAAACCGGCGAGGGCGAGTGGTACTACAAAGGCGGCTTGAGAGAGAACTTAAAATACCAGTTCAGCGAGGCGGCGTTCACTGCGTCTTTAGAAAAGGCAGTAGCTAAGGAAAATTTGAGCGATGCCGATGAGGCCATGAAGAAGTTTGAAAAGTTGCTTGATGATTATAAAGGCCTTGAGCGCAAATATAGCGCGGCGTGGAATCATTATTTTTACTATTGCGATGAAGCGCAAGCGGGAGGCGGGGCGGACCCTTACATAAACGACTTTTCAGGCGCTTCACAGGTAAAAGACGCGATACTAAAGGTGAAGGGCCCTGATAGAGCAAAAGAGTATACCCTTGTATGGAATACGGTGAGATTCGGGAGCGTATGGCGCGGTTTAATATCGCTGCCTAATATAGATATTGGGCTTGAAGATATTAGCGCGTATAAACTCTATACTCTGCGGAAGAGACTGGCCCTTGAGGGTCGGAAATGGCTTACTTTTAATAGAGATGATTTCTATAAGAAGGCCAATGAGGCAGGTATAGAGCTGACGGAGTTGGCTGGCGGCCTGCATGCCTCCGTGTCTGTTGAGGCTGCCAAAAAAGACTTGGCGAATATTATAAGCGCATATGAGTTAGCGCACGCAGAGGCGATAGAGAAAAAAGTGCCTGAGAGCCAGGGGCCTGGCCCGGAGAACATTGATGGCACACAAGATCAGAACGTGGATTATAAACAGCTTGTCCTCGCGGCCGTTAAAAAATTGTCGGAAGCGTATGAGAACGAGAACGTTGCCCTTTTTGCTGATATTATATCAAAGGACTTTACCGGTAACCGGACCTTCTTAGAAGAGGGCGTAAGGTTTGATTTTGACATGTTTACTGGTATAAGGTTGAACATTTATATAAATAGAATAGAGGCGAATGGCAATAAATTCACTGCCGATACGAAATGGGATAAGATGCAAGTGCCACGCGGCACGGGTCAACAGCAAAGGACTACAGGTAACACTGTTTTCTATTTTGTGCTTGAAGATGGCAAGATAAAAATAATTAATTTAAGAGGTAATCTTATTTATGCTACGCTTTCCCCTGAAATAGCAGGATCGAGCGGCCTGAGCCAAGCGGTCATTGAAGAGATACGTGCCGCCCAACAGACGCGTAACCCTGTTCAGCCGGGTGCCAGCCAGACTACCGAGCAGCCGGAGAGCGCGAGCTCATCTGGGTCGCTGCAGGTGAAGACCGGGACCCTTCAGTTTTTCATGCCAATGGTACGCTCCAGTTTTGCTTTTGTTTCGGGAACTGTGGGGCCTGACGGGTCAGGCGATATAACTTTTGAGATCAATTTGTTAAAATTTGTTGACTCCGCCGAAATCCAGAATGTTACGGGCACCTATACATTTGAAAGCCTTAGTGTATGCCCAAATATTATTCCAGGAGACAATATTATAACTGATGTAGGTAATGTGATCATATTCAGGACCGTAGGAGGATATTTTGGAAAATTGAAGATCACATCTTTCAGCTCTGACGACTTAGGGAATACCACTTGCGCGTTCCAATACGCCGTCCAGACCGATGGCTCAAAAAATATCAAGACCTAGAACAGGATATCAGGTTATCATAATCCTCGTATTATCAATATGTTTTGCTTCAGGATAAACGCTTGACAAACATAGGATAATTAATTAAAATTAAACCATTCTTAACGCTTTTTTGGAGAGCTCTGTGTCAAAGAAAATCATCTATTTTTGTGTATTTTATATTCTAGCTGGGTTTTTGTGGATCACTTCCACGGCTTTCGCCGCGGAAGTTTTTTATTTGGGCGGCGGTGCTAGCGCGGGGACTACCGGGCAAAATACTTCTTTTTCGCTCTCTAAGCGTTTTCATGACCTTTTCGACCTCAATACTGATAAAAATAGCCCTGATCGTTCTGGTTTTATAAGCGGCAATATCCTCGCTGAGATGGATTGGAATAATGTTAGCGGCAACAAATCTAAGTCTTTCTTAAGAGAAGGAGTGGATTATTTGGGTGAGCTCAACCTTAATATCCAGGAGAAGCTCGGAGGAAATTACCATTTTGAAGGCCAATGGTTTTTGCGCAGGACGGATAATTTCCGTATTGAACAACGCCACGATCTCCGCCTCAAGCAATTGAGCTTAAAGGTCCTTAATGATAAAAATCTTTTTGAGTTCGGGGATCTTTATGCCGATTTCAGCCCATATGTTATGGGTACCAGTCTTGAGGGCCTCCATATGGATCTGAAGCCTGACAATACGCAGCATTATAAATTTGTCGCTTCCCGTAAGAATGAAGCGGATGAGGCGGCGGACCTTTTTGAAAGATACGTAGTTGGTTTTAAGGCAGACCATAGGTTTTTACAGGATTCTAAGACTTTGTCGAACTTTCGCATCGGTATCCAGGCCGCGACTTCGCAGGATGATAGCTCTACTATTTCCTATGCGCCAACGACCAAAGATATGCGTAATGCTGTTTTTAGCATAGATGGCGAGATCGCCTGGTATAAATTGTTTTCGGTAGCTTTCGAGTTGGCACGCAGCCTCTTTTTGGAAGATGAGGATGCCGCTGGATCTCAGGACCAGTCTTACGGGACAGCGTTTCGCGTCCAGCCGGTCTTAACCTTTGCCAAAGGAACCCTTCGTTACCTATATCAATATGTTCAGCCTAAATTTAGGACAGACACCGGTTCTGCCGCGTATGATAAAATTCAGCACCAGCTGACATGGAATTACATATTGAATGAAAAGGCTTCATTATCTTTGTCTGAAAATTATTATTGGGATCATTTGACAGGCAGTTCTTTAGTCAAGCGCACGGTCAACGATGAGAAGTACGCGTCCATCACGTTTAAGCCTTCTTTGGCCAGGCCTGAGCTAACGGTGCGGCCATATTTTAATTATTTTATGCGCGATTCAGATGACCTTGGTAATTCCTTGGAAGCGACGACTACAACAGCGGGTTTTTCTGTCAATGACCGATGGAATGAATCGACAACTTACGGCTTTGGATATGAATACAGGGCTTTTGCTGACCTGGCGGCTCACGCGCTCTCAGATTACTTCCATCGTTTTAATTTTAACATCGGCCATGAACAGAAATTTTTTAACCGGCGGCTGTATTATTCCTTTGAACCTGGTTTTGATATCCGCACTACCAAGACAGATAGAAATAAAGACGTAAACCTGATCTTCTCCAGCAGCGGACAGTATGATATTTCCAAAAATGTGGTCACTCGGTTTGGGTACAATGTCATTGATACGAACAGCGCTAGGGCTAACGCGAATTTCATTAACCATCGGACTTATGGAGAATTGGATTTTTTGCTTTTTCGAAGATCAAATACACATATGATCATGCGCGGGGAGCGCAACATTTATGGCCACGAAGATGGGACGCAAGAATATAAGGAGACACGTGCGGTACTCAAAGTTACTACCCAGTTTTAACGCAGAGTTTCTTTTAGTTTTGTTGGTTGCGCTTTTGGCGTGCGGGCATCTATCAGCTTGCGCCGGCACGATGGCTGGGGCAAAAGCCGAAGGCCCGGGCATAAATACGCGCGCCGCTGGGAAAACAGCGCTTGATGGTATTTTTGGATCTTATCGCATTTTTGACCGTAATTCTTTTATGGGCCGTGTAGCTCAAAATTTTATTCCGGACCGTAATGCTTTCATTAATAGAGTGGCACAGAATTTTGCGAAGGATGTTTTGATAGAGTTTAATTATTTTGTGGATACTGCTATAAGGCAGGAAGGGTACCTGAGCATCGGGTTCCATTGGGAGAAGAAAACACAGCCTTATGGGAGTTCGGCCCTCGTCCTTATTAAAGGTAAAACTGAGTTTGTTTTTTCGTATGAAGGCGAAAAGTGGCTTTTGTATCAGATGAGGGGCGATGATCCATTTTGATGGGATTTAAAAAAGAGGAAGATATGATAGTTAAAAATAGATGGTTAGTTTTGATCTTGTGCCTGGGAACGCTTTTATTTTCTACGGGAGTGCGCGCGGAGGATAGCGAAGAGAGCAAAGTTGTCAAGGCCGCGGATGGTATTATAAAGACTCTGCCTGACGAGTGTAAGGCCGGATTGGATTTTAGTAAAATGCCGCCGGCTCAGCGGATAGATTTTGTTCTTACAGTTGACAGTAAGATCCAGAAGTTAATCGCCAAAAAATTTCAGGATGTGATCAAGGCGCGCCTTATGGAGTATGCGAAAGAGGCTATCCGCGCCAACGCGTTCATGGAGATCGGCGCGCCGCAGATCCGTAACGCCTATTTGTTGGGCAAGGCTATAGACTGGGCAAAGATCAACGCCCAGATCACCTCTAGCGTTGATACAAACATGGCTGCCCTTAGCGCGGGTTTAAAGACGGCACAGATCAGCTGGGGCGCTATTAAGGCGTATCAGGAAGGTGATTTTAATGCGGCTGCGGCTTATGTGGGCAAAGAGATCTCTACCATACTCGCTAAGGCGTATATTCCGGGGTATGGGTATGTCAAGATGGGCGCGGCAATGGTAGAGTTTCTTGGGAATTATGTTCTTGATTACGCGACCGATACAGCTGTAGATGGAATGCTTAATAGCATGTATGGTAAGAAGTCTGACCCGCAAAGGTTGGCGCAGTGGCTCGTTAATAGATCGCCGCAGGATATCATGGAAGATCTTGATGGCAAATGGAACGATGGCGAAGCGTTTGGGTATTTGTTCAAAGGGCAGGGGACAGACAAGGGCGATGAAGCTATGAAGTCGCGCGTTCAGCAGGCATTGATCAGTATGCGTGGGGATATGCTGGCTAAAAAGAAAGAACAAGAACAGAAGGAAAAACAGGCTGATCAGGAAATAGAAAATAATTTGCAGAAATACCGTTCTTCTAAAGACGCGCTTCAAGCTACTGCTGAAATGGTGCAGGAAGCCGCGTATACGGAATTGGGCCCGATACGTGAATTTAAGAAGAAGGTGAATGCTTTACGGAAAGAAGATATTCAGGAAGATTTGGCTACGGCTCAAAAGGCGATGGACGACGTTGGTCCTGATGGCGAAGGCGATGGGGTTTCTTACGTTCCGTTGAATTACGGTTCGCTTATTTCTGAACTGGAGGGTGTTTACTCTGAGGTTAAGGAGGTTCCGGGCGGCGGCTATGATCAAGCCGCTATGGAGCGGATGTATTCCGCGTATAACAAACGTAAAGATGAAAGCATTAAAGGATGCCAGCAAGCGAACGAAGATAATTGTCAAACAGCAAGAAAGTTGGTGAATGATCAGTTTATGCCGGCCTTGACCAGTCTGACGAACAAGCTGCAGGGCATGAATCTGGGCCCGGAGCGGGACGCCGTGAGCGCGCAGATAAACGAGTTGAATGCGCAGTATCAAGCGGTGATGGCAAAGCGTCAAATTGCTTGTCAGGAAAATAACCGCAAAATTGGTGTAGAAATGGGCATCTTCGCGCAAGAGGAGAGTATCGTTCGGTTGGAAGCGCAGGAGCGCGCGGATAAATTTGGCATTACGATAGAAGAGGGGGCTCAAAAGATCGCTGAAGGTATACGGGCTGCTCAGCGCGAACGTGACGAAGCCAATAAGGCCATGATAGATGAGGTTCAGGAGAAGTTTTCTTTTCCGTCGCTGTATCCAGTGAATACGATCGCCAAGGTTGAAACGTGTTCCGGTGTTTGCGGCCCAGCGGAAGCCATTAAAAAGGGTGAGCTGGAACTTTACGCGCCGGGAAGTCTTCACACGGGAAGGGAAGAGGCCCTTTTGAATATAGAGAAACTTAAACACGACATGTCGCTGGTGCCTTTATATATAGCTAAGGAAAAAGCGATCCTGCAGAAATATCAGACGCAAATTTTGAATTTACGTCATCAATTTGAAACTTTGGTACCGGAGAATTTACGGTCTACGCCGGGTGGAGGAAATGAGGATTACCTCAAGCAGGAGGATGAGCGCGTGAAAAGTTATGGGGCTGGTTCGGCCAGCCTTGAAACGTGGAGTTGGGCGATCAATGCTCCATTCGTGAGTAGTCCTGGAGGATCATTACCCGAAGTTGAACCGGCCCTCTATTTTGATAAACAGATAGCGGATCTTGATGTTCTTGGGCAACAGCGTGTTAAGCATTTTCAGGAAGGCCTTCAAAACGTTCAGGAGATGATCTCAACAATCGATTATTACGCTGATCTTGATCGCATCGCTGTTTCGATCATTTCGTTAGCCGGGAATTTGGACAGGGTCCTGGCTCCTTGTTTGGCAGGGTTTGCGCATTTTAATTATAAAGACGGCAAATATGACCAGACTGTCGCTCCGCAAGATTCTGACGGGGCGAAGGTCCTGGCGCAGGTCAAGTCTGTATGGGAACAATATAAACCAAAGGTTGAAAGATTGCGTAATAATGTCAAGGCGTACGGCAAGGGGTTGAAGTACCTCTCGTCTGACAGCGGTCCGGAACGGGCAATCGCGCGCCTGGCTCAGTTCGAGGCGATACCCGGGCGTATAGAGGCCATGGAAAAAAGTATGGCGCAGGCCCAGGCGGAGCGTGATGTAACTCAAAAAGGGAGTGATGAAGGATTTGCTCGCTTGCGGGCGGACTTTAAAACTTTGCAGGATCCGGCAAAGGCAATGTTTTATCTGCAGACATTGCGCTCGCTTCGTATGACTTTTGAGCAGGTCTTTAAGTATATGACTGAAGGTTCTATGCGGGATGCCCATAAGGATGAGTATATTAAATTGCGCGATGAGGTTGAGGCTTACGCCAAAAAGCATGATGAGGATGCCAAGAAGGCTTCTGAGGCATATAAGCGCCAACAGGAGCAGGAAGCCGCGACCGCGCGAGAGAATGCCAACCAGGAAGCGGAACAAAAGAATAACGAGGTTCTCAAAAAAACCAACCCCGCGGAGTTCTATGGTTACAAGATCTTAAATCCTCGTTTCAATTCTTATTCCGTAGAAGGGGTGGTTAGTGAGATCGTAGTGACAAAAGATAAGCTTGCGGCTGGCCAGATCCAGCTCACCGGACGCATGGCGAATATGGATAATGTTAAGACGATGCTTATCTCTGAGAACGGCGGCAGGACGTGGATAGAGCTGCCCAGGAGCGCGGATATCAGCTATTCATTTACACCCATACCTAATAAGAGCTATAACTTTATGTTGCAGATCAAGACGGAGGATTTCCTTCAGGCCAATCTTATGTTCGTGCCTGGGTCAATGGGCTTAATTTATAAAGATGAGGATTTCAGTCAGCAGATCGTTGCCGCGGTCAAAGCTTTGGCAGAGGCTTATGAGCGCCAGGACATAGGCAGCTTTAGCCGGATGATCTCCCGTAATTACCTTGGCAATAAGACGTTTTTGGAAGAAGGCGTGCGTTTTGATTTTGACATGTTCGTTGACATTAAATTGGTCATTTATATCAACCGCATAGAACAGCGCGGAGATATGTTTGTTGTTGAAACCAAATGGGATAAAGCACAAACCCCCCGCAAGACCGGGCAGGCACAGAAGACTATCGGCCAAACTCAGATGATGTTTATTTTAGAAGACAACCAGCTGAAAATACAAAATCTTAGAGGTAATTTGCTCTATGCTACATTGTCGACTGAGATCGCGCAAGCGAGCGGCTTGAGCTCTACGGTGGTTAATGAGATACGCATTGCCCATGACGATCGCAATCCGACCCAGCCTGGCGCGGGCACTATAGAAGACTCTGGCGGCGTGAGTTCATCATCTGTGTTGACGGCGCGAAACAGCGGGGTTGTTGCTATGCCTGCATTCCCTGGCAGCGGATATGATTTTTCAGCAACAGCCGAGGTTCTTTTCAGCAATCCCGCGAGTGATACAACTTTTGAGGTGAATCTATTTCAGGATACGCAGGTTCAGCAGATCATAGACGGTTCTACCTTTAGCACGTTGACAACAGCGCCAACCAGCGGTTATGGCGCTAACGCTGCCGTTTTCGTAGGTGGACTTTATACGTTGAAGACGGGTGAAGGGTATTATGTCAAAATAGAGATTCTTTCAGCCAATGTAGGAGTTGATGTTTCATTTAAGTATGCCATTCAGACGGACGGAACAACTAATATCAGAACATAATAAATTTTTTTAGAAAAAAAGGATGTTTCCATTGCGGGTTATGGGAGCATCTTTTTTTTACTTAGAGGCATGCTATGATGAAAAAATTATTATTAGGGAGCCTTGTGTTGGTTTTATTTTTTGGGTTGGTGGCTGCCCGCGCCGAAGAAGAGCCTTTCGCGGACACCAAAACCGGTAAGGCGGCGTCATTATTTTTGGACGGGATGAAGCAGTTCTTTGAAGATTCTAAGGAGCTGCAGGGAAAGACCAATGATGAGAAAGTCGCCTATATCCTGGATAAGGGCGGCTTACGCATCCTGGCCAAAACGGCTGAGATAGCTATGGTGAGATCGCCGAAAAACATGCCAATATGATGCGCCAGTTTGACGCGGCGCTGAAGGGGATCGAGATCAGTGTTAATACGCTGGTGGCATTTTATCAGAAAGGCGCTGACGAGAGTTTAAAGACGTTGCGTGAAAGTATTGGGGATGAGCTTTGTGGTTGGCTTATGCCAGGGTGGAGTTATTGGCGCGCTGCGCAGGGCGCGGTGCAGGCTTTGGGTGAATATGTGATGGCCTATGCGTTTAATACGTCGCTTGAGGAAAAGATCAAGTCAATCTGCCCGGTGGACCCTAAAGTTGACCCTAAGAGTTTTGCCCAGTGGTTGCTCGGCCTTAAAGATATTTCATCGTTTGTTAATCGCGAGTGGGATGAACAGCTTGCCTATGACGGTTGGTACGCTAAGTATGACGGGGATGAAAAGACAACAGAAGAAGGCGGCGCGGCGATGAAGGCCGCGATTATTGACGCTTTGGAAAAAATGCGTGCCGGCTTGGTTAAACAGCGTCAGGATATTGAAAAGGCCCAGTCAGGCATAGCGGATAAGGCCAAGGCCTATGATGATCAGGCGAAAGCAGTAGAAGAGAAGTTCCGGTCAGCAGTTGCGGCGTCAATGGAAAAGGCGAAACCTTATTTGGACAAGATCGAAGCGTTTCGTCAAGAGCGAATGAGATTGTTGAAAGACGATGCCAGCGATATGGCTTCCCTTGAAGAAGCCCAGTTTGCAGCGGCCAACAAGAGTTGTTATACCGCTGTTAATAGGCAGGGCGTGTTAGATGCTTTTGATGTGTTAGTAGGGCCGTGGCGAGAAGGTAAGATGACGCTTAAAGATCTTAAGGGTTTGCCTTTGGCATATGATCCGTATCGTCAGGCCTATTGGCGCGCGTTAAATGAGGCGTGGTCAAAGAACAAGGCTAAAATGCGCGGCGTGGCCAATGGTTGCGATGAATTTACGCTTTCTAAAGCTTATTGGGTAGATGCGGCTGGCCTGGATGCTGCCGCGAATATTTTGTTTTACGAAGCGTGTGAAAAACTAGCTGTCATTAACACGAAAATTTTAGAAGAGATGGCCAGTTTAATAGAGGAGGCGGATCGCGCGGAGACGGTTTTTCAGCAAGAGATCACTGATTTTATTTATCGTGACATTCCCGGGTCGCTCGCTTATCCTGATGGATTTAGAAATCAGCAATATTTTGACGCGGCCCTGGAAGGGGCATCGGACATCCAAAAAGAGTTTGTGGGTTCAGGGCTTATTATGAAGCAGTATGAAGCCTTACAGGCGATGAAGGATGGGTTGTCTGGGGAGGCGTCTGCCACGGCCGGCCTGGTCGCGCGTCAGAAGGCGATCTATGACCGTCGTGAACAAGTGATGATGGCAGTGGAGAATCGTTTCAATAATGTAGTATCTGAAGCATTGCGAGGAGACAGGTCTGATGGATATTTGCGCGTCCAGAGGATCGGGCTTCAGGGGCCGCAGTATTTTTTCAATACAGCCCGTTTTGCTAATGCCCAGGGAGCTGACCTGGCCAGTTTTTCGGGGCCGGATGAGCGGTCTGCCCAGGCGGGTACAGTGGTTGTTGTTGATGCGCCAGATAAAATTTATCGCGCTCCTAATGGATTCCCGATGTAGCCTCCTGTGGCTGATTTTGGACGTGTGCGTTCTCTTATTGACGCGGCTATGGCAAAACTTGAGCTGCTTGCGGATCAAGACGCGTTGCGGTTGCAGGTATTTAAGTTGAGCTCGCGCGCTGGCGCCATCATGACAAAATACCAGATGGATGGGGACGCGGAAAAGGCCCGTGAAAAGTTTTCGATGAAGGACGGACAAAAGGTTGGTGGCTTGGACCCCATGGATTCCGAAGGCGCGGCTTTCCTGGCTGAGACAGAAGATGTTTGGGAGAAGAGCCAACTGATGTTTGACAGGATATATCAATTATTGGATAAGTCTAATGACCCAGGTATCCGTCAGGGAATAGATGAGTTCAAGAAGTCGGTCCAGGACAATATTCTATTTTATGAAAGGATCCAGAAAGAAGCGAAGGTGTCGCTCGCGCAGGCTCTTGAACAGGTCCAATTGAAAAAGATCCATGACGAGTTCGCGTTGATCAGAAAAGAAATGGATCTTAAGAAACTGGCCGCTAGCTTAGAAGTTTTTAAGAGATCGTTATCTACACAGACTTTTTCTTTTATTGGCCAACAGACCCAGGCGATCCTGGCGGAAGTTTTGAAGATCGAGAATGATGTCCATGAGAAGTTAGAGATGGCGGGTTTGTCTGGCGGCAGCGCGGTAAAGCCGGATAAAGAAGGCCAGGTTGCCGCGGCTGTGACAGCATTGGCGAACGCGTATGAAAAAAACGACATAAGCGGATCCAGCGGCCTTATTAGCCGTGATTTTTTAGGGAATAAGGCCGCGTTTGAAGAAGGGGCGCGTTTTGATTTTGGTATATTCAGCGGCATTCGTTTGTCTTTGAGCATTAATCGAATTATGGAGCAAGGCGGTATGATGGCCGCATATATCCGTTGGGATAAGGCTCAAACAGCGCGTCATAGTTCCGGAGAACAGAAGACCAATGGTATGACCACATTGATCTTTGTTGAGGAAGACGGCATAATGAAGCTGAAAAGTCTTAAGGGTAACTTGATCTTCGCGACCTTATCAACCGATATCGCTCAGGATAGCGGTTTGGGTTTCAGCGTTATCGATGAGATCCGCGCGGCGCATGACGCGCGCGAGCCAAAACAACCCGGCGCGGCATTTGGTTCAGGTGTTGGGTTTGATAAAAACGGCCAAGTGGCGCAGGAGCCGACGTTGCCAAAGCTTCTGATGAGCCAGGGAAGCCGTCGAGGTGAAATTCCGCAGCTACATATGGGTTTTGATTTTTCAACAGGAATGGCGACATCAGCCGGAGTGGGAGATTTTACGATGTTGGGCGGTGTTCTTCAGGGGCAAGGCGGCGCGAAAATTCGTGAGGCGGGAATGGATTTTTCTAGTATCACGCAGGCGCCGGCGTCTGGTTACAGCGATCCCGTTCTTTTAAATGATAATGCGGCATATTGTTTTATTACCAAAGAGGGGTATTACGGTAAAATGAAGATTGGGGCCGTTATGGGGGTTCATTTTGTATTTGAATACGTCCTTGCGTCCGATGTCACGAAAAACTTAGTCAATCGTTAATTTAATTGACAAAAAGCCAAGATTAGGGGATACTAAATCACTTAGTAAATAGGCGAGCAGTAGTTTGTAACCGTAAGGTAAGAGAGTAATTCGCCTCGCGGTTTTCTTTTTGCTATTATTTGCTAAAATCTTATTGGAAGGAGGTAGTGAATAATGGCAAAAGGTAAAGTTAAATGGTTCAATGATCAAAAAGGCTATGGATTTATAACGCCTGATGACGGAAGCAAGGATTGTTTTGTTCATCACAGCGCGATCCAAGGCGAAGGTTTTAAATCATTAGCCGAGGGACAAGCTGTTGAGTTTGATGTTGAAGAGGGTCAAAAAGGCCCCCAGGCAACAAATGTAAGAAAAGCGTAGGTTAGGATACAGATAAGGCCCGCCTCTAATACAGCGACGGGCCTTATTTTATTAAAGAAAGGCTAGGAGTTAATGCCGCATCAAAAAAGAAGAAAAGACGTGCGCAATATCGCGATAGTCGCGCATGTTGACCACGGAAAAACAACGCTTGTTGACACGCTGTTAAAATTTACGGGCGCGCATAAGTTTTTGGACGGCGAAGTAACAATCATGGATTCAAACCCTCTTGAGAAAGAGAGGGGGATCACTATATTTTCAAAGAACGCTTCTTTTAATTACAAAGGTGTGCAATGCAATATTGTTGATACGCCTGGGCACGCCGATTTCGGAAGCGAGGTGGAGCGTATCCTTGAAATGGTGGACGGCGTTCTTCTTCTTGTGGACGCCGTGGACGGGCCCATGCCCCAGACAAAATTTGTGTTAAAAAAATCCCTTGAATTGCATCTAAAGCCTATTCTTGTTATTAATAAGATCGACCGCCCTAACGCGCGGCCGAATGAAGTCGTCAATATGATGTTTGATCTTTTCTGCGAGCTTAACGCCTCTGATGAGCAGCTTGATTTTCCTATAGTCTATGCCTCAGGCCGGGATGGATACGCCACACTTGACCTTAATGAGCCAAGCGATAATATAAAGCCTCTATTGGATACTATATTACTGAGGGTATTGCCTCCTATAGCGGACCCGGGCCTCCCTTTTCAGATGTTGGTGACAATGTTGGACTATAATTCATATTTTGGACGTATCGCGATCGGGCGCATATTTCACGGCGCTATACACGTCGATGATCCTGTCGCTCTTGTGAAGCGCGACGGGGTAATCACTACGAACAAAGTAACTAAGATCATGAAGTATAAAGGCCTTGTGCGAGTGGAAGCGAATGAGGCTATGGCCGGAGATATTATTTTGATAACTGGCATTGAGGGCGTATCAATAGGAGAAACGCTTGCGTGTATTGATGATCCGAAAGCTCTGCCGACTGTCAAGATCGATGAGCCGACGATATCCATGAATTTTGCTCATAACTCCAGCCCACTTGCTGGCAAGGACGGAGGCATATTTCTGACGCCGCGCCATATTCGGGAACGCCTTGAACATGAGGCGATGATGAACGTCGGTATCAAAGTTGAAGAAGTTGACAGGGGCGAGAGGTTCAAGGTCTCAGGCAGGGGCGAGCTCCATTTGGAGATCCTTATAGAGACCATGCGCCGTGAGGGATATGAGCTGGAAGTTTCAAGGCCGCAGGTTGTTTTAAAGAATATGGGCGGTCAGGTTCTTGAGCCGGTTGAGGAAGTGATCATAGAGGTGGATAGTTCTTATCAGGGCGCGGTTATGCAGGCGCTCGGAGAGCGTAAGGCGGAAATGAAAGATATGAAAGTTACGTCATCTGATAGCATACGGATGGATTTTATTATTACTTCAAGAGCGTTGATAGGGTTTAGGAGTGAATTTCTGTTGATGACTAGGGGGAGCGGAGTTTTATGCCAGAGCTTTCTTGAGTATCAGATATATAAAGGCGATATGCCGCCGCGCCAAAGAGGCGTCCAAATTTCAAAAGGCGACGGAAAAGCTGTTTCAAACGCGATAGAGAACCTGCAGGAACGTGGAGAGATATTTATTGAGCCGGGAGATATGGTCTATGAGGGCATGATCGTAGGTATTAATAATAAAGGAGTTAATATGGTCGTGAACCCGCAGAAGGAGAAGAAATTAACCAATATGCGCTCTTCGACCTGTGATATAGCTATTCAACTGATACCTTCTCGGAAGATCAATCTTGAATTCGCGCTTGTGTTTATTGACGATGATGAGTTAGTTGAGGTCACGCCGCTTAATGTGCGGATCAGGAAGATGCAGTTAAAACAAATAGATAGAACGCGCGCGAGCCGGGAAGAAAGAGCGCAATAAGGTTGGTGGAGGCCGCAATGACAAATAATTATATTTTGTGGAAGATCAGGATAGCTTTGCAATTAAGGGACACGGATATTATTGATATCCTAAAACTTGCAGATTTTGATATTACAAGAGCGGAATTGTCCGCTCTCTTTAGAAGAGAAGATCATAAGAATTACAGGCAATGCGGAGATCAGATCCTGAGAAGATTTTTAGACGGCCTGATTATCCGCAACCGAGGTTTAAAATAGGGACACATCCTATTTATTTTATGAATACTGGAATTTGAAATAAATGGGATGTGTCCCTAATTAAAAATTAAAAAATATGGCGCTGATCAGTTTGCAGGAAATAAGCCTTAAGTTTAGCGGGCCGCTTATCTTTGACCGGCTGAGTTTGCAGTTAGAGCCCGGTGAGCGGGTGGCTATGCTTGGCCGTAATGGCGCGGGTAAAACCACCTTGATGAAGGTGATGGCAGGCCAGCTCACGGTTGATGATGGAGGAGTGATCCGTCAGAAAGGCGTAGATATTGCGCGTCTGCCGCAGGAAGTCCCTGTGGATATGGAGGGGAGTGTTTATGATATTGTCCTCTCAGGTTTAGGAGAGCGCGCGGGCCTTTTAAGCAAATATCACGCGCTAACGCAGCGCCTTCATACGCAACATTCGCCTGAGTTATTAAAACAACTTGATGTCTTGCAGTCTGAATTGGATCGCACCGGATGTTGGGATGTGAATAATCAAGTTGAAAATGTTATCGCTCGGATGAAGCTTGACCCAGAGAGTGATTTTTTAAATCTATCGGGCGGCCAGAAACGCCGGGTGCTTTTGGCCCGGGCGCTGGTGTTGAAGCCTAAAGTACTCCTCCTTGATGAGCCCACCAATCACCTTGACATTGATTCCATTAATTGGTTGGAAGGATTTCTTATTGATTATCCCGGCACGGTTTTCTTTGTTACTCATGATCGTATGTTCATGCAGCATTTGGCTACTCGGATCGTTGAACTTGACCGGGGTAAGATCTATAGTTGGTCATGCGATTACAAGATCTTTCTTGAGCGCAAACAAGCGGCTTTGGATATTGAAGAAGCCCAGTGGGGCCATTTTGATAAAAAGTTAGGTGAGGAAGAGATATGGATCCGCCAGGGGGTCAAGGCCCGCAGGTGCCGTAACGAAGGCCGCGTAACGGCTTTGGCGCGCTTAAGAGAAAAAAAGAAGGCCCAGCGTAAACAAGAAGGAAAGGTGCGTATGCGGCAGCAAAGGTCTATCCTTTCGGGCCACCGGGTAATCAAGGCAGCCCACGTTGGGTTTAGCTACGGCGATAACTGCCTTATTCGGGATCTTTCCACCCAGGTCATGCGTGGAGATAAGATCGGCCTGATCGGCCCGAACGGCAGCGGTAAGACAACAATGTTGCGCATTTTTTTGGGGAAGCTTATCCCGGATAAAGGAAAAGTCACCTTGGGGACTAACCTGGAGATCGCTTATTACGATCAGCTGCGCGAGCAGTTGGATGAAGAGAAAACAGTTGCCGAGAATGTTAATGGCGCGAGTGAAACAGTGATCATTAACGGTAAGCCTAAACACATATTCGGGTATTTGGAGGATTTCCTTTTTACTTCCCAAAGAAGTCGCGCTTCGGTCAAGGTCCTCTCTGGAGGGGAGCGCAACCGGCTGTTATTGGCGCGGTTATTTTCTAAACCTTCAAATGTATTGGTGATGGATGAGCCTACCAATGACCTTGATATTGAGACTATGGAGCTTTTAGAGGAATTGTTGCTTGATTATCGCGGGACACTGCTTTTAGTCAGCCACGACAGGGCATTTTTAAATAACGTGGTTACTTCTACTATGGTGCTAGAAGGCAACGGCATCATTAATGAATATCCCGGAGGTTATGATGATTGGTTAAGCCAGAGACCATCCGTGCCTAAGCCGCAGTCAACTAAGATCAAGGCCGCAAAGGAACATAGAGAAAAAGAAAAGCCTGTTGTCTCGCGTAAGCTTACTTTTAAAGAACAGAAGGAGTTAGACGGGCTGTCTTTAAAAATTGAAAAATTAGAAGAGGAGCAGAAAGTACTCTACGATCTCTTTGCGGATCTCGCTTTTTATCAGCGAGACCCCCAGGAGATCAATCGTGTCAAGGCAAGATCTGAAGAACTCTCGCTTCTGCTTGAAGAAGCTAATGAGCGTTGGGAGTATCTGGAGGAAATATCAAGTGTATGATCGCAAAGCAAATAAGCAAAAGGTAAAGTTAAATGGTTCAATGATCAGAAAGGCCCCCAGGCAACAAACGTAAGAAAAGCGTAAGTTAGGATACAGATAAGGCTCGGCTCTAACACAGATACGGGCATTATTTTATTTGTTGTTTGAGGGTTTTATTGGGATTATAATACGTGCAAAATTGAACCCTATGATGTCCTATAGAATAAACAAGGTAAGATAAGAGGTATCCGTGAAGTTAAATACAAATCGTCTGAAGGCGTTAGTAGACGGGATATTCGCTATTATCATGACTATTATGATAGTCAGCTTTAGCGAGGTATTAAGTTTTGTTAAACCAGATAGCAACGCGGATTTTTATATATTATTTTTAAGTCTTGTTGATGACCTTATAGCGTACGCCTTGAGTTTTTTAATTTTAGGTATATTATGGTTTGGGCATCACTGGCAGTTCCATTTTATAAAGCATATTGACCCTATGCTTGTGTTTATAAATATCATTTGGTTGATGTTCCTTTGCCTGATACCTTTCTCAACAATGCTTCTTGGGGATCATTATAATTTTTTTGCCCCTGTGTTTACATTTGAACTTAATATTTTTATCGTATTATCGATCTTGCACATACACTGGGCCTATGCGGCGCATAAAGGCCGCCTTACTGAGTTATCTTTGGATGTAAAAACAATATCTAAGTATAGAAGTGTTGGGTTATCTTTAATAATTATTATTTTATTAGCAATGGTTTTGACATTTTGGAGGTTTTAAAATTATGATCATGGGCTTGTTCTTTATATTGTTGGCTGTTTTTTTAGCCCCTTTTTTCGTTAAGAAGATAGAAGAAGAGCTTGAGCTCTTTCTTTTTATTATGGGTTGCATCGCTGTTACTATTACATCGCAGTGGAGCATGGAGCTGGCAGGAGAAGCCTTGGTTGAGCCTATAAAGATAACCCTCGCGGTCCTTATAGCCGGCCTGTTGTTTAGGTATTTTCAAAAATTTGTAGCTCATAATGTTAATAAGTCAGCTGGCCGCATAGGAGTGAAATGGTTCGCTTTTTTGGCTATTGTTTTGCTTGGGCTTATATCGAGCGTCATAACAGCTATTATTGCCGCGCTTCTTCTTGTTGAGATAATTTCGTATCTTTCGCTTGATAGGAAGCATGAGATACTCTTGGTTGTGCTTGCCTGTTTTGCCATAGGCCTGGGGGCCGCGCTTACTTCTATAGGAGAGCCGCTTTCTACTATAACAATAGCTAAACTTAAAGGTATTCCATATAACGCGGGTTTTTTCTTTTTGCTTAGGCATTTGTGGATATTTATAATACCTGGTATCGTATTGTTTGGAGTGTTGGGCGCGATATTGGTACCTAATAAGCTTCAGAAACGTCATGGCCTAGCGGAAGACAAAAAAGAGAATATTAAGAATATATTAGTGAGGACGGCAAAGGTATATGCTTTTGTCATGGCGCTTATATTTTTGGGCAAAGGTTTTAAGCCAATAGTGGATACATATGTTTCAAAAATGTCTTATCAGGGGCTTTATTGGTTGAATATAGTTTCCGCTGTGCTCGATAATGCTACTCTTGCCGCGGCTGAAATGGGCCCTTCCATGAGCCTTCTGCAGATCAAATCCTCTTTGTTAGGGCTTCTTATCGCAGGGGGTATGCTTATACCCGGCAATATACCGAATATCATTTCCGCGGGAAAGCTTAAGATCAAAAGTTCTGAATGGGCAAAGATCGGCGTGCCGCTAGGGTTGATCGTTATGGCTGTTTATTTCTTTTTGATCATCTTAGTCCAAACACCATAAAAATAAAAATGGCTTGACGTAGGGTAGGGGGGTACGGTATACTCTGCCAAAGGAGGAGGTGAGGCAGATGGAGCCTAATAAAACGACCCATGAAGAGCAACTCGTATATTTAAAGAAGATAGAAGGCCAGATACGCGGCGTAGCCCGGATGATAGAAGATAAGAGGTATTGCGTGGATATCCTGACGCAGATACATTCTATAAAAGGAGCGCTGGAGCGGGTTGAGGAAAAAGTGTTTGAGAAGCATCTGGAGGGTTGCGTCTGTCCAGCCATTGGGAGTAAGTCTGAAAAAGAGAAGCAGCAGAAGATCCGCGAAGTTTTAGAATTGATCTCAAGATTTAGGGGGTCATAATGAAAAATATACCGCAAGGCCCACTTTCCCGATTGGCTTGGAAACAGTTTCCCGATTGGCTTGGAAACAGTTTCGCCCTTATGATTCTTTTGGTTGTTATGCAGGTTTCTACGGCCAAAGCCGCGGCCCAAGCTGAAAATAACCTGCCTTATAGCCTTGATTCTTTAATAAAAGAAGCTGTTGTTTCAAATCCTGAGATCTTATCAGCGAAAAACGCTTTTGGATCAGCCAACGCCCGTATCCCGCAAGCTGCCAGCCTTAATGATCCCATGATAGAATACGAGTATGACAAGATAACGGCTGACAAGATGTTGACAGGCGATCCGATGAATACCTTTTCTGTTACTCAAGAGATACCTTTTCCCACTAAGCTTTTTCTTCGCGCTAAGATCGCGTCAAAACTCGCTAAAATGGCATATGAGAACTATAAGGCAAAAGAGCTGGATATCGTCTCTCGTGTAAAAAGCGCTTATTCTGAACTTTTTCTTATTTATAAAGCAATAGATATCAACAAAGAAAATAAGAGTGTCTTAGATCAGCTTTCTAAGACAGCAAACAGGCGATATGGCGCAGGCCAAGGCACACAGGCAGACGCGCTTAAGGCTCAGGTGGAGCTGGCAAGAGTTGATAATGAGCTAATCATGTTGGAACAGAAACGGCTTAGCGCGCAGGCAAAGTTAGATGTGTTGCTCAACAAAGACCCTAAAGATGATTTTGGGAGCCTTATCGCTGAACCGGCGATAAAATTTACCAATACGCTGGAGGATTTTTACAAATTGGCCCGCGATAATAATCCTGAACTTAAGGCGTATAAGTACGCGGTTGAGCGAGGGCAGGCGGCTTATGACCTTTCGCTTCACGAATTTTTGCCTGATTTTACCGTTAAATTTAAACAGATGGTTGATAAAGGCCGCGCTGAAAGCGGCTCATGGGCGGGCATGGCCGGAGTCACTATTCCTTTGTGGTTTTTTGAAAAACAGTCATTTGGCGTTAAAGAAATGAGATCAGACCTTGCCATGCTAAAGGCTGAATACAGGGCCAAGGAAAATTCTGTTTTATTTGAAGTCAACGATGCTTATGCAAGAGCCACTGCGAATAAGAAACTCGTTGAGTTATACGAAACTGCTTTTATACCGCAAGCGCAGGAGGCTGTAAGTGTCGCTATAAAAGGGTATGAATCCGGGAAATCTGATTTTCTGACCGTGCTTGACAGTCAGAGGATGTTGATAAATTTTAAATTAGACCATTATAAAGCTATATTGGATTTGCGGGTCGCGTTAGCTGATCTGGAGAGAGTTGGAGGTTATTATGAGAATTTATAAAAATAAGTTATTTGTTATGGTGGCCATCATATTTATAGGTACGGTTTTAGTATTAACGGGTTGTGGACGCGCGCCTGGCAATAAAAGTGTCTCGCAAGGAAAGGTAACATATATTTGCCCAATGCATCCTGCGTATACATCTGATAAACCAGGGGATTGCCCTATATGTGGGATGAAGCTGGTAAAAGTGTCAACAAAGATAGCGGCCCAGGAGCCCAGTTCTGCTGGACGCTTGGAATCGCAGACGAACACGCCTGCGCTAGCCAAAGAGAAAACATTGGATGAGATCTGTGTTGAACATAAATGCGCCATGAAGGATTGTCCTATGATGATCAAGGCGCACATTAAGCCTGGCGAACGGCTTATCTGCCCGGTGTGCGGCGAGGCGATAATTACGGCCAGTGGGAAAGCCGTAGAAATTTTTGGAGAGCAACCGTCTCATGGCCTTGTCCCAGCAGGCATTGAAAATGAGCGTAAGCTTCTTTACTACCGCAACCCTATGAACCCTCAAGCTACGTCGCCAGTGCCTATGAAGGATCAGATGGGAATGGATTACATCCCTGTTTATGCCATGCCTGCCGGCAGGCAGGAAGAAGGCGCGTCAACAGTTAAGGGCACAGGGCCTACAGTTACTATAAGCCCTGAAAGACAGCAGATGATAGGTGTCAAGACAGAGGCAATCCAGACAAGGGATCTGACAAAAGTTGTCCGTGTTTCAGGCAAAATAGCTTATGACCCTGAGCTGGCTGTAACACAAGAGGAGTTTGTCCAGGCATTAAACGCTCAGGATAATGTCAAAGATTCTCCTTTGCAAGATGTTGTTGATAGAGCAAAAAGCCTCATAGGGGCCGCGCGAAATAAATTAAAACTCCTGGGTATGAATGATGAACAGATCAGTGTCCTCGAGAAGACGCGTAAGGCTGAAACGAATCTGTATCTTCCAGACAAGGGTGAAAATGTCTGGGCTTATATAAACGTATATGAATATGAAATAGGATTTATTAAGATCGGTGACAGCGTAGAAATTGAAGCTGTTGCCTATCCTGGGGAGAAATTCACAGGAAAGGTCGTCTCTATTAGCCCTGTTCTGGATCCAACTACAAGGACTAACCAGGTGCGCGTTGAAGTGCCGAATACGGATGATAAATTAAAGCCTGAGATGTTTGTAAATGCTATGATAAAAGAAAACATGGGGTCCAGATTAGCTGTTCCTGTGACAGCTGTTTTGGATACAGGATTAAGAAAGATCGTTTATCTCTCAGAAGAAAATAATGTGCTTGAGTCCCGGGAAGTAACAGTAGGGCAAAAAGCTGAAAACTATTATGAGGTCGTTAGCGGCCTTAAAGAGGGTGACGTAGTCGTAACGAGCGGCAACTTTCTCGTTGATTCCGAGTCCAAGTTGAGAGCTCTTGTACAATCTAATCCCGCATCGGAGTAAGTATCAAAATTTTATTCTAAAATTTTGATATACTCTGCGGGATGTCACTGAATAGGCGATCCTTAGGGTTTGCCTCATGGGTGTTCCGTGATAGAAAAAATTATTGAATTTTCAGCAAAAAATAAATACCTCGTTATCATTTTTGTTATAGCGGCTATGATAGGCGCCGTATATAGCATAAAAAACATTCCTTTAGACGCTATCCCTGACCTATCCGACACGCAGGTCATTATCTATTCCCGCTGGGACAGGTCTCCCGATATCATTGAAGACCAGGTGACGTATCCTATTGTAAGCGCTATGCTGGGCGCGCCCAACGTCAAAGCCATCAGAGGATTTTCTGATTTCGGATTTTCCTACGTGTATGTCATTTTTAAAGACGGCACTGATATTTATTGGGCGCGCAGCCGCACACTTGAATATTTGAGTAAGATCACTCCCAGGCTTCCGGAAGGCGTCAAAACAGAGATGGGGCCGGATGCAAGTTCTGTTGGCTGGGTCTATCAATATGGCTTGGTTGATAAGACAGGAAAGAACGATCTGTCGGAACTTCGTTCTTTTCAGGATTGGTATTTGCGCTATTGGCTCCAGAGCGTTCCCGGGGTGGCTGAAGTCGCGTCAGTAGGAGGATTCCAGAAGCAATATCAGGTGAATGTTGACCCTAACGCGCTGGTTTCCTATAAAATACCGCTTGCTAAGGTTGTTGACGCCATCCGTGACAGCAATAACGATGTGGGCGGCAGGCTTGTGGAGTTTTCCGGAGCCGAGTATATGATCCGCGGCAGGGGTTACGCGCAGTCCACTCAAGATATTGAGAATATAGCCTTAGGTGTAGACGCGTCTGGCACGCCAATACTTGTGAAAAATATAGCACAGGTCGTGCTGGGGCCGGAAATGCGCCGCGGGATAGCGGATCTTGACGGCGAGGGCGATACTGTCGGCGGTATTGTTATCATGCGCTATGGCGAAAACGCGCTTAATGTGATAAACCGCGTGAAAGAAAAGATGGAAGAGATAAAACCATCTTTACCTCGCGGCGTTGAGATCAGTACCACCTATGACCGGTCAGAACTTATCAAGCGGTCTATAGAGACGCTTAAACATCAGCTCTTTGAAGAAATGCTCATTGTCAGTTTTGTTATTCTTATTTTTTTATGGCATTTTCCCTCAGCAGTTATTCCTATTGTCACGATACCTATAGCGGTGCTTCTTTCCTTCATTCCTTTGTTTGGATTGAAACTTACTTCAAATATTATGAGTCTTTCTGGTATCGCGATCTCTATAGGCGTGCTTGTTGACGGCGCTATTGTTGAGGTTGAGAATGCCTATAAGAAATTACAGCTTTGGGAAGCAGGAGGACGAAAAGGAGATTTTCATTTAGTCAGGCTCAACGCGCTAAAAGAAGTCGGCCCTTCGGTATTTTTTTCGCTCCTTGTTATAGCGGTCGCTTTTTTGCCGGTGTTTACTCTCTTAGACCAGGAGGGCAGGCTTTTTAAACCGCTTGCCTTCAGTAAAAATTTTGCTATGGCCATAGCGGCGCTTCTTGCAATTACGCTTGACCCCGCGATGCGGATGTTGTTTACTCGGATGGACTACAAGCACTTTAAACCGCGCTGGCTTTCAAATATGTTTAATTCGGTTACTGTCGGCAAATATTATCCTGAAGAGAAGCACCCTGTTAGCTCGGTGCTCTTTCGTATTTATGAGCCTGTCTGTAAGTTTGTGCTAAGGCATCGCAAGGCGAC
The DNA here is from genome assembly GCA_001873995.1 of Candidatus Phelpsiimicrobium noxiivivens. Lineage (GTDB taxonomy): Bacteria > Omnitrophota > Gorgyraeia > Velamenicoccales > Velamenicoccaceae > Phelpsiimicrobium > Phelpsiimicrobium noxiivivens. Next base: position 32,784 of record MNVR01000019.1, on the reverse strand, counting down.
TATCATAGCCGCGGGAATATTAATGCTCTCCGCGATCCCTGTTTATTATCAACTGGGTTCAGAATTCATGCCGCCTCTTAACGAAGGCACGATACTTTATATGCCTACGACATTGCCTGGTATATCGGTGACTGAAACACAGAAATTACTTCAGTCCATGGATAAGATACTTAAAGATACGCCTGAAGTTGAAAGGGTGTTTGGCAAGGCAGGCCGTGCCGAGACATCTACTGACCCGGCGCCATTTTCCATGATGGAAACGACTGTTGTGTTAAAACCGCGAAACCAGTGGCGAAAGGTCAATAGATGGTATTCATGGATGCCGCAATTTATGCAAATGCCATTTAGGCCTATTTGGAGAGATCGCCTTACCTACGAAGATCTGGTAAATGAGCTGGATCAAAAAATACAGTTTCCCGGAGTATCTAACGCGTGGACAATGCCTATTAAGGCGCGTATTGATATGTTGTCCACAGGTGTGCGCACGCCTGTTGGAATAAAGATATATGGCGCTGACCTAAAGGAGATAGAATCGATCGGCATAAATCTTGAATCAACATTGAAAGATATAAGGGGAACGCGCTCTGTTTTTGCCGAACGCGTTACCGGAGGATATTTCGTTGATTTTGATATAAAACGCGGAGAACTCGCCCGCTATGGCCTGACTATTAAAGAGGCAGAAATGATCATTATGTCAGCTATAGGCGGAGAGCCGGTCACAACGACAATTGAAGGCAGGGAGCGTTACACTGTTAATGTGCGTTATGCCAGAGAATTCCGCGATGACCTTGATAAACTAAAGAGAGTGCTTGTGCCAACGATGTCTGGCGCTCAGATACCGCTTGAACAGTTGGCTGACATACATTTGTCTTTGGGGCCTGCCATGATCAGGGATGAAAATGGGATGTTGGCAGGGTATGTGTATGTTGATATCGCAGGGCGTGATGTTGGAAGCTACGTCACAGAAGCAAGAAAGATCGTCCGCGAGAAGATCCAACTGCCTGCGGGCTATGCCCTTGCCTGGAGTGGTCAATACGAGAATATGCTTCGCGTGCGGGAAAGATTGAAACTTGTTATACCTATTACGATATTTTTAATCTTTATTTTGCTTTATATGAATACGAAGTCTCCTGTTAAGGCCTCCATAGTTATGTTGGCAGTGCCGTTTTCTTTGGTAGGCGCCGTATGGTTCTTGTATATTTTGCATTACAACGTTTCAATAGCGGTCTGGGTGGGGATGATAGCGCTTATGGGGCTGGATGCCGAGACAGGCGTATTTATGCTTCTATTTTTGGACATGTCATATAACGATATGGCAAAGCAGGGGAGGATGAGAACAAGAGCAGACCTTGATGAGGCGATCATTCACGGAGCAGTGAAGCGCATACGCCCTAAGATGATGACAGCGTGCGCTATGTTTATGGGCCTGCTTCCTATTATGTGGTCAATGGGCGCGGGGGCTGACATGATGAAGCGTATAGCAGCGCCTATGATAGGCGGTATTTTTACGAGTTTTATTATGGAACTTTTGGTATATCCGCCGATATATTCAATATGGAAATGGCGCTATGAGATGAAAGAAGGTAAAAATGTCCATAGGATTGACGCTCTCACGTTACAGTAGTATTATATTCCAAAGAGGAGAGCATATGTTTGGCATGGTTGTGTTAAATAAGGCTAAAGTTTCGATTTCGTTTGTTTTAATGTTTTATTTTTTTACTATGACAGCGCAGGCTCAAAAAGCTGGTGTTGAAACTGGAGCTAAAGCTGATGTTAAATCCGGTCAAGAGAACGTAGACGAGGCATTTTATAAACAATTAAAACTTACTACCGGCAGGGATGACGCGCTGATATATCAGGCCATGGGCATGGGTTATTTTGAGCAGGAAAAATTTGATAAGTCGTATGAGTTCTTTAAGAAGGCCGTTAAGCTCAACCCTAAGCTTTATTGGTCGTGGTATTATCTGGGGTTATTGCGTATGGAGTCTCCTGAGGAATATTTTAAAAAGGCCATAGGCGCCGGGCCGCAGTTCGCCCCGCCGTATTACTGGTTGGCGCGTTATTACTGCAAGGCAAAGAACATAAAGGAATCAATGAGATATTTTCAGGAATATCTGGATGCCGCTAAAGACAGCTTTGACGAGAGGGAACGCGTAAAGACCGCGAAATATTTCATTATTTCTATGCAGGATGGCGAGACGGATTACGACGCTATCGCAAAGATCGCCAAGTAGTATTTTTAAGCTAAATAGGATGCCGCTAAAAAAGAACTTCGCACATAAGGCCCGCTTTCCACGTGTTTGAAACCAAGCCGCAATGCCAATTTTTTATAGCAACTGAATTGATCGGGAGTGATATATTCGGTAACTTTAGTGTGTTTTAAACTGGGTTGTAAATACTGCCCTAAGGCTAGAAAGTCGCAATCTACCATCCTTAAGTCTTCCAGGACATCTGTAACTTCTTTTTCTTTTTCTCCAAGGCCAAGTATAAGAGCTGATTTTGTGCGTATCTTCGGGTTCGTTATTTTGACGTGTTTTAATACAAAAAGTGATCTTGCGTAATTGGCCTTCGGCCGGAAGTTATAAAGCCGCGGCACAGTCTCAAGGTTGTGGGCGATTATGTCAGGTAAGCTGCTTGCTAAAGTTTCCAGGGATCGAGTGTCGCCTAAAAGATCAGGTATTAAAAGCTCTATCATTATTTTTTTATCCGGGCTGGCCTTTTTAATTTCTTTGACGGTATCTACGAATGTTTGCGCTCCGCCGTCGGATAGGTCATCACGGGTCACACTTGTAATGACAACGTGTTTTAACCCCATTTTCGCGACAGCCAACGCTACTCTGGCGGGTTCTTTGGGGTCAAGCGCGAGAGGCTCTTGTTTTTCAACGTTACAAAAGCTGCAGTCGCGCGTGCAGTAGCGGCCAAGTATCAAAAAGGCCGCGTGGGCATTTTTGTAGCATTCAGAGATGTTTGGGCACTTGGCCTCGCGGCAGACGGTGTTTAGCCCAAGCCCATTTAACAGCGCGCTTGTTTGTGACCCATTATTAAACTCTATTTTTTTCTTAAGCCACTCGGGCCTGCGTTGTTGCTCTGGCATGAAAGTTCCACCCCGTATTGGTGTATTTATAGGTTTTTAATTCGTTGGCTAAGATCTTTTCTTCGTTTGTCAGGTTATCAAGCTTTAAGGTTGTTTTAAAGCGGGCAGAGAAGGCTTTTATCAGCGCATCCGAGAGTGACTCTTCGTTTATTTTGGCTTTGGCAACATCTGCGATCGTCGTGATATCAAGCGCTCCTGAGGCGCGGTTGCCTTTAAGCAATTGAGATGCTTTTGTTTTGTCAAACGACAGAGGTATAGAGCCGTGTTGAAGTATGATGTTTCGCCTTCTTTTCTGGGCATTGCCGCCAAGTTTTCTGCCGTTCGCCAGGATATCGTATTCTTCTTTTCTGGAGAAACAGAAGTCAGCGATCGTGTGGTTTTCAGGTATTGAGCGGAAGATGTTTTTAGCAAAACAGGCCTCAATGCCCAGATTTCGGTAAGCCGTTATTAAAAATGACGTTATGCTCTCAAAAGATTCTTTGACGCGGTAAGATAGCCCGATGTCGGACTGGGCTAGAATAATACTGTATGTCAGTTCATGGTCGTGAAAGATGATCCCGCCACCTGTGGGCCTGCGCGTGAATGTTACATTTTGTTCTTGGCAGGCATCCAGGTCCAGCGTTTCCTGAGGGTTTTGGGAACGGCCTATTGAGATGGCCGCTGGTTTCCATCCGTAGAGGCGTAGCGTGGGCACAGAGACGTTTTCCCTGTAACTTAAGAATATGGCCTCGTCAATCGCCATATTCGTCGCCGCGTCGCAAAAGCCTGATCGTATGAGCCGCGCAGTTATCATAATTTAGCTAGTTTTTGTTGATCCTGTCCTTTTTCTCGCTCCTTGTCGATTTTTTGACGCCAAAGATCTTTCGGGACTTCGGCGGCTGCGGAACTCGCCCGTCGGCTTCGCCAGGACGGGCTCAGACACCTCGCCGTCCAAATGTTTCCACGCTTGGATTCCCTTGTTCCGAAAGCTGCTTTGGCTAAAATCGAATGTCGCTGCGAAAAATGACAGAAACAACAAGCAGATAAACTTAGGTGGAGACTGGCCTGGTTTGGCTTGAAGCAAAACTTGTGGAGGCCGAGCGGGCATGGATCCCGCCAAAGGCGGGAGAGCGAGGCCGGAACCAGAGAGAGCCTTGACACGCCGGGTCAAGGCGAACGTTTTTGCGCAAGACGAACCAGACCAGGCTCCCTTCCCAAATATTGTCTGCAATTTAGTATTTGTTTTACAATAACGCGCAATTCATGTCGCGCGCTGCTTTGGTCTCATCAAGCCTGCCTACGGGAGTTGTCTTTGGCGCTTTTTTGAGCGCGTCGGGATCTTCTTTTAAAAGGCGGGCAGCTTCTATCATGCATTCAATAAAATGATCCATTGTCTCTTTGGATTCTGTTTCCGTGGGTTCTATCATAAGCGCTTCCTTGACTATAAGCGGGAAGTAGATGGTCGGCGGATGGATGCCGCGGTCTATAAGGAATTTAGCGATGTCTAACGCGTGCACGCCGGATAAGACACATTCGTGCATGCATCTTTTTGGATGAGGAGATGTGAAATATTTGTTTAATTTTGCCAGCATATAATTGGCGTTCAGGACTGCATGCTCGCTAGTTTTTATAAGGCCTTCTTTACCCAGAAGCAGGATATAGGCGTATGCTTTTAAGATAACGAGGAAGTTGCCGTAAAATGGGGCTATGCAGCCTATTGTGTTTGGCCGTTTGTAATCTAAGTAGAACGTGCCATCATCCCGTTTGACAACGCGTGAGATAGGCAGGAATTCCGAGAGTTCTTTTTTGACGCCAACAGGGCCAGCCCCCGGCCCGCCGCCGCCGTGCGGTGTTGAAAAAGTCTTGTGTAAGTTTAGGTGGATGACGTCAAAGCCCAAGTCGCCTGGCCTGCATTTGCCTAAGATGGCGTTCAGGTTAGCGCCGTCATAATACATTAAAGCGCCTTTTTGGTGGGCGAGTTTTGCTATTTTGTCTATTTCAGATTCAAAAAGCCCGAGTGTATTCGGGCACGTCATCATGATGGCGGCAACGTCTTCTGTAAGTTTTTCTTTTAGGTGTTCTATATCCATAAGTCCGTCTTTATTGGATGGGATATTTATTATCTCATAACCTACTATTGCCGCGCTTGCCGGGTTTGTGCCGTGGGCTGAATCTGGCACTAAAACATATTTTCTCTTATCATTCCTTGACCGGTGATAAGCCGCTATGAGCATAACGCCTGTTAATTCGCCGTGAGCGCCCGCGGCCGGCTGTAAGGTAAAATTGTTCATACCCGTTATCTCGCAGAGCAGTTCTTCCATGCAATACAGGACTTCAAGGGCTCCTTGCGTAAGCAGGCCGCCAAGCCTTAATTGTGGCAATAGTGGGTGCAGGGATGTAAATCCTTCCAGCTTAGCTATATCCTCGGTGAATTTCGGATTGTATTTCATGGTGCATGAGCCGAGCGGATAAAAATTCGTATCCACGGAAAAGTTCATCTTGGAAAGATTGGTGAAGTGGCGCACGACGTCAAGTTCTGAAAGTTCGGGAAGCTGAGCTTTAGTATTTCTTAGGTATTTTAAGGGGATACTGTTGGCTTCCGGTACGTCGCTTTTGGAAAACATTGTGCAACGGCGCCCAGGAGAGCTTTTTTTGAATATCAGTTCCATAGCTAAATCTCAGCTCCCGCAAGAAACCTGCGGGATTTCGTTAAATGCTTCATTAAGGTGCTCAACATAATGCTGATTCAAGACTTTGGGCGTAACGGACGATCTCTTCTTTGGTCCGTTTTTCAGTAACAGCTACTATCATATAGTTTTCCATGCCTTTGTAATAGCGCGCCAATGGGAAGCCGGCTGCGAAGCCTTTTTCTATCATAGCGGCTATAACCTCTTTTGGGTCGCGCGGCAGGACCACGGTGAATTCATTGAACGTGGGTGAGCTTTGTTTAACGGACACGCCTTTTATTTTTCCTATTAAAGATTTGGCAAATTCGGACTTTTCATAATTAAGTTTCGCTACCTGGGCCAATCCTTCTTTGCCTACGCATGAAAGATAAATAGCCGCTCTTAAGGCGCAAAGCGCTTCGTTGGAGCATATATTGGAAGTAGCTTTCTCGCGGCGTATATGCTGTTCGCGCGCCTGAAGGGTTAAGACATATCCAGTTTTGTTGTTCGCGTCAACGGTTTCTCCAACTATCCGGCCCGGCATTTTTCTCGCGAATTCTCTTTTTGTGCTCATGAAACCAAGATACGGACCGCCGAAAGAAAGGGGCAGCCCTAAGCTTTGGCCTTCGCCAGTTGCTATGTCAACGCCCATTTCGCCAGGTGTCTTTAAGAGCCCCAGGGATATGGGATAGACTGAGGCGACTACCAAAGCGCCTACGCGGTGCGCCTTAGATGTAATATCCGAGTGGTTATCTATGGCGCCGAAGAAATTAGGGTTTTGAAGTATAATGCAGGCAATTTTGTCATTTAAATGTTTTTTGATGGCAGCGCGGTCGCTCTGGCCATGTTGCGCTGGAACTTCAACAAACTCAATGTCAAGATTTTTGGTGTAGCTGTATATGATCGTCCGATAGATAGGTGAGACCGCGTCATCCACGAGCACGCGGTTCCTGCCGGTGATGCGGCGCGCCATCATAAGGGCTTCGTAAAGCGCGGTACCTCCGTCATAAAGAGAGGCATTGGCTATTTCCATGCCTGTGAGACGGCAGATAGCGCTCTGATATTCATAAATAGCCTGTAGTGTTCCCTGAGAACATTCCGGCTGATAGGGCGTATAGGCGGTATAGAATTCGCTTCGCGAGGCAAGGTGGTCAACCACGGAAGGTATGTAGTGGTCGTAGAAACCAGCTCCGATGAAACAGATAAGATCAGTAGCATTCTTGGCGCTCAAATTTTTTAAATGCCGCATCACTTCAAATTCGGACTTTCCCTCGGGAATATTAAAAGAGCGTGGTTTATTTTCAGGCCTTATGTCGCAGAATAGGCCTTCAACGCTTTTGGCGCCTATGGCCTCAAGCATCAGTCGCTCGTCTTTTTCTGTATTAGCTATGTAGTCAGACATTTTTTAGGTATTTATTGGGTTAATCTCTAAGCTTTTGATTATATTATTCATCCGCTCGGCATTCGTTGAAAAGTTTCTTGAAAAGGCAAAAACAACTCGTCCGTAGGCTTTAGCCAGGACGCCTGCCTACCTGCAGGTAGGCAGGGACTCAAACAGTTTTTGCCAAATATTTTTCAAGAAACTCTTCACTCAAAATATGCCTCTTTATGCTACTGAATAATATGATCAAAAACTTAATATATTCTCTGCGGTTTGTCGCAGGGAGCTTCATTTGTCTAATTCTTCCACGTATTTTTTATAACCTGCGGTGTCCATTAGGTTCTTTTTTTCTGACGCGTCTTTTATCTTTATCTTAGCTATCCATCCGTCACTATAGCAGGACTGGTTGACCAAGGCGGGGTTATTTTCCAGCTTTGCGTTTACTTCAATGACTTCGCCTGAAAGGGGGGAAAAGATGTCGCTTGCTGCTTTGACGGATTCAATCGTTGCCAGGCCCTGGAATTGTTTGACGCGCGCGGCTATCTTAGGCAGTTCCACGAAAGTGACGTCGCCTAAAGCATGCTGGGCGTAATCCGTTATGCCTATAATGCCTTTGTCAGAGTCAATTTTTATCCACTCGTGTTCTTTAGTGAAGAGCGATCCCTGTGGTATATCCATAACACCTCCATAATTTAATTTTTTAAAGATGTATTCTTCACGAACGGCTTATCGCAGATGATGGCTTCTATTTTTAATTTGTCGTCCCCTACTAAGATCTTATTGCCTGTCGTAAGCGGCAATTGAACGAAGCCCATACCAATACCTTTTTCAAGGTGGGGAGAGAATGAGCCGCTTGTGACGACTCCGATCTCTTTATCTTTAAAATAGATCTTGTGGTTGTGTCGCGGCGAGCGACGCGACGTAGTTGTTAAGAAGACCCGGTCGCGGCTGCGGTTCCCGGCGCCCCGCGTATTATCAGCAGATTTTTTTTGGCGTAATAGGGCGTTTTTCCCGATGAAATCTTTGTTGAGGCCAATAAATTTTTCAAGTCCTGACTCAAGGGGTGTTGTATCTTCGCTTATGTCCTGGCCGTAAAGGCTGTAGCCCATTTCTAAACGCAGGACGTCGCGCGCGCCTAACCCCGCGGGCTTTACTTTTTTATCCTGCAGGAGTTTTTTCCAAACGGCCTTGGTTGTTTCTTGCGAAGCATAGATCTCAAATCCTAACTCTCCTGTGTAGCCTGTCCTGCTGACTATGCAATTTTCTCCAAGTACGCTTGTCTCAATAAAAGTATAGTAGTTTATTTTTTGAGCGGCAGGCGCGAAAGGTATTATGGCCTCTCTTGATAAAGGCCCCTGGATGTCTATTTTGCCAGTTGTATTTGAAATGTCTTTAAAATCTGAGTCTTTGGACAGGTTTGAAAGAAATTGTTTTTTGTCTTTTTCTATTGTCCCGGCGTTGATTACGATCATCCATTCGTCTTGTTTTTTGCGGTAGACTATAAGGTCATCTATGACGCCGGCTTTATCATTCAAAAGAGAGCCGTAGCGGCAGGAGCCTATGGCCAGATCGCTAAGCCGCGCAGTAACTAAATTGTCCAGCCCTGATCTTTTCAAGTCTCCTTTAATAAGAAATTCGCCCATGTGGCAGATGTCAAAGCAAGCAGCCTGTTTGCGGGTATGGAGCGCTTCGGCGATGATGCCTTCATATTGTATCGGCATGTTCCAGCCGGCAAAAGGCGCCATCTTCGCGCCCAGGGCTATGTGGTCATTGAAAAGGGGGGTGGTTTTGAGGGAGCTTAAGGTTTCCATATACAAAAAAAATACCTGGTTGTTGAAAACCCAGGCGGACGATTTTCTTAATCTAACTTCCTCATGGTTAATTCCATGTTGCCAGAAGTTGAGATAACCGATTTGTAAGTTTGATTATATCAAATTAATTTTGGTTGTAAATATATATTTCACAGCGTGTCAAGCCAAACCAGGCCAGTCTTCATCTGGATCTGCCCGCTTGCCGCTCCTATCATTTTACTCGCTTCGGTAAATATTCGCAGCGCGGGTCCCTGCCGCAGACGGTATTTTTTGCCGTTTGCTACGGTTTACGCTTCGGGTGTTACGCTCCATAGAAGTATGTCGCTACACCCTTATCGTAAATCCTTGCAGACATTTGGCAAAAAATCTCTGATTGTCTGCGGCAGGGACCCGCGCTACTCATATAACCTAAATCAAGCAGATAATACATATAGTGGACGTGGTGCAGGGTTGGCAGTGAGGACGCCCGAAGACCCCCGTAGCGGAAGGGGAACTGTCACGCTTTTGCGTGACGGGGAAACCACGGGAGGGTTTCCCAAAGGGGCTCGGGGGAAGAGGGCGGCCTCGTTGACAACCATGCACCGGGTCAAATCAAACCAAGCCAGGACCCCGATCCAAAAATTGTCTGCCCGGACAATGGGCTTGCATAGCGACAAGATGTATTAAGACAGGTTGCTCGCATGGATATCATGGAAATAACCGGAATATAAAAAATGCTGCAAAATTGGCTGATTGTTTGCTATTATATTGCAATGCCCGAGGTTAACCTGAACGTAAAATTATTGGAGATGACGCAAAATGCCATCGCGTTGATCTACGCGGCGTGCCGCCAATGTTATTCTTCGAAATCCGCGGTGGAACTTTTTGGTGAGAAGGATGCTGTTGGCGCAAGACAGGAGGAGTTTATCCGTAAGGTCGTGGCATCAGGCCATGAGAGCCCGCTTGAACACGTGAAGTTTACTTTTGCCATTGAGGGCGTATCAAGGGCGCTGACGCATCAATTGGTTCGTCACAGGATCGCGTCATTCAGTCAACAATCACAACGTTATGTCAAAGAAACGAACTTTGATTATATAGTGCCTCCTTTTATTTCAGCGGATAAAGAGTTGAAAGAAGAGTTTTTAAGCATAATGGGTTCTATTCAGAAGAGCTATAATAAATTGCTTGAAACGTTCAAATCCAGGGGCCGCGTAGGTGAGCGGGCGAATGAAGACGTTCGGTTCGTCCTGCCGCAGGCGGCAGAAACCAAGATAGTTGTGACTATGAATGCAAGAGAGCTCATACATTTTTTTCATCAACGCTGTTGCGTGCGCGCGCAGTGGGAGATCAAGCGTTTGGCTGACAAGATGCTCTCTATTTGTATAAAGGAGCTTCCTGAAGTGTTTGAGGAAACTGGCGCTAAGTGTGTGGCTTTGGGGTATTGCCCCGAGGGAGAGAAGTTTACGTGCGGGAAGTATCCGCTTAAAGAAAAAATATTGGCTAAAAAATGACGTATATTCTTCGGTATTTTTTTCGTTCGCTCTTTTGTTTGGCTGCCATAGTGTTCCTTTCTTCATGCGCAAGCGTGCCTCCCGCGCCTACAGTGCCTACGGATATTATCTATAGCCCTTTGCATGAAGTGCCGGGCGCGCGGGGAGACCTTTATCATGTGATAGGGCCGGCTGAGACTGCTTATCGCATAGCTAAGATGTATGATGTGCCGTTGGAGGCTATCCTTAAGGCTAATAATATCACAGATCCACGTGAGCTTAAAATAGGCCAGCGTTTATTGGTGCCGAGCGCGGCTCCCCTTAGGCCGGTCATACCCGTATATAGTTCAAGTAAATGGCGCTATATCGTCATCCATCACAGCGTCACGGATTCAGGTGACGCTCGCTCTTTGGATGCTATACACAGAAAGCGCGGGTTTGACAGAGGGTTGGGTTATCACTTTGTTATTGATAATGGGACAAACACGCGCGTAGACGGACAAATAGAAGCAAGCCCGCGCTGGATAAAACAGATGGATGGAGCTCACTGTAATATAGGAGGCATGAATGAGTGCGGCATCGGCGTATGCCTTGTCGGGGATTTTACTTACGGCCCGCCTACCCAGAAACAAATGGGATCTTTGGTTATTTTAGTCAATACATTGCGGAAGTTTTACCGCATACCTATGAATCATATCATTCGGCATAAGGACGTGCCCGGGAAGAGGACTGCGTGTCCGGGCGATCGTTTTCCATGGGATAACTTCAAAAGAACACTAAAAAGAAGCCGATAGCGCAGAAAGCGCAGGCTTTCCTAATCCAGAAAGGATAGGCCTTCCTAATACCGCATAGAGGAAGGGTCTAATCCCATATAAAGAAATGGCCTGACAGGGGGCTTGTCATGACTGAAGTTATAGAGCTCAAAGAAGCTGTTTCGTATTCATCCGGTTCTGTTGTAAGCAAGGCCCTTTTGGATAAGAAGGCTGGTACTTTGACATTGTTCGCTTTTGACCAGGGCCAGGGATTGAGCGAACATACGGCGCCTTTTGACGCGGTGGCGCAGATATTAGACGGTGAAGCTCATCTTGTTATAGGTGGTGAAGATATATACGCTAAGACTGGCAGCTTGGTCGTAATGCCGGCTCATGTCCCGCACGCGGTGCGGGCTGAGGTAAAATTTAAGATGCTGCTTATTATGATACGGGGGGAAGAAAAATGAAATCATATTATTTCGCGTTATTAACGGCGCTTGTCTGGGGCATAGTCCCGGTTTTTGAAAAGATGGGATTATCAAGGCTAACGCCCGCGGCAGGTATTTTTGTCAGGTGTCTGGCCGTGTCTTTTGGCGCTGTGGTTTTGTTATCAATGAAGCCAGCTATTTTAACGGAACTTTCCAAGACGCCTATTAAATATATTGCTTTTATCGTAGGTGGAGGTTTTACGGCCAATTTCTTAGGCCAGCTCTTTTTTTACCACGGATTAAAAAATGGCGATGTGTCTAAGATCGTGCCTATTGCCGGCGCCTATCCTTTGATATCTTTTATTATGGGCATACTTATACTTGGAGAGAAGATCACTATGGTCAAGTCTATGGGCCTTGGTTGTATACTTTTGGGCATTGTCCTTTTAAGATGAAATGGCTACTTCTTGACTCTTCGCTGGTTAAGTATTAAAATGAAGATAATTAACACCCGGCGCTTAATGGTATTGGGCCCTTTCTTTATATGGAATTAGGAAGGCCCATCCTTTCTGGATTGCGCCGGTGTTGTGTCTTCTACACAAGGAGGTAAGAATGGAAGAACTTAGCTTTTTACGTATATTTAATCTGTTAGCAGGGGTTATCGGCTTGGCTGTAGCTATAGGCGTATTGCTTATACCCAGCGCGGTCTCTAAGCTTGAAAAGAAGCTGGATAAAGATTTTTCAACCGACGCGCTGGATAAAATGCTTAATCAGAGGCGGAATTTAAGCGAGGCGCTTTTGAAGCATCCGCGCGCGTTTGGTTTGATCCTTCTTTTTATTTCGTTTTTTCTTACATTGTCTAGTATACTTTTGTTCTAAGAAAGCATGAGAATTTTATATTCTTCGTTTGGTTCTCCCCATGCCAAACTAAATGGCGTGGGGAGTTTTTTATTGTTTTCAACGGCGCTTTTTTTGTTTTTTATAGGAGCGTCAGTTGTTTATTTTATCCTGAAGTATGTTTTTGCCCAGAGTTTAGTATTTGGATTGTTGTTCCTGTTTTTTGTCCTGCCTCTCATTATCAGGGTCCTATTTATTATCTATCTTGGGGCCTTGGTGCTTTTAGCGGCGCTCTTTGCTTTGAAAACTCATACGGAAAGAGAAGATGGAGGTGTCATAGACGTAAAGGGCAGGGTAGATTGACTAAGAGGCCTATCTTTGTTATATTAGCCTAAGAGGTGAATTATGATAGAACGGTATACGTTGCCAAAGATGCTTAAAGTCTGGAGCGAAGAGAGCAAATTTGAAAAGATGCTTCAGATAGAGCTTTTGTCTTGCGAGGGGTGGTTTAAATTAGGTAAGATACCTTCGAAGTCGTTGACCGCCATTAAAGCCAGGGCTAAGATCGATATTGAGAAGATAAAAGAGCTTGAGGAAAAGACCCGGCACGATGTTGTGGCTTTCGTCAATAATCTTTCAGAGAGCGTAGGCCAAGACGCAAAGTATATCCACATGGGCCTTACGTCTAATGATATCTTGGATACTACTTTAGCGCTTCAGATGGCTCAGGCATTTGATATTCTTATAGATGATGTTGAAAGATTGTTATCCAGTTTGGTTAAGCTTGCTAAGAAATATAAAAGCACGCCGTGCGTAGGCCGCACGCATGGTGTTCATGCTGAGCCTACTACATTCGGTTTAAAAGCAGCGCTTTGGTATGATGAAACGCGCCGTGATCTTGAGAGCTTGAAAGAGGCGCAAAAGCTCATAGCGGTCGGAAAACTTTCGGGCACCATCGGCACGTATACGAACATTGCACCTGAAATAGAAAAATATGTATGTGAGAAATTAGGACTTGGTATTTCATATGGTTCAACTCAGGTCATACCCCGCGATAGGCACGCGGCCTGTATGACGCGCATAGCCATCACCGGCGCGTCGTTGGAGAGGTTCGCGACGGAGATAAGGCATCTTCAAAGAACTGAGGTTATGGAGGTTGAAGAGCCTTTTGGCAAAGGACAAAAGGGGTCTTCGGCTATGCCGCATAAACGTAATCCTGTCATGTGCGAGAGGATATGCGGTCTTGCGCGTTTGCTTCGTTCAAATGCCTTAGCCGAGATTGAGAATATGGCGCTCTGGCATGAACGGGATATCAGTCATTCATCAGTGGAAAGGGTCATTCTTCCCGATTCAACGCTTATTTTAGATTATATACTTAATCAATTTATTGAAGTCGTTGACGGCCTGAACGTTAATACTAAAAATATGCTTATCAATCTTGGAAATACCCGCGGCCTCATCTATTCTCAACGAGTCCTTTTGGAATTAATGAGCAAGGGTTTGGCCAGGCCTATTGCTTATGATATTGTTCAAAAGAACGCTTTTGAGGCATCTTCCATGAATAAGGATTTTAAAACAGCCTTGTTGAGCGACCCAAAGGTCAAGCGCGTCTTATCAGCAAGCGAGATCGAGGCGTGCTTTGACATCAAGTTCTATTTGAGGCATATCCCCGCTATATTCAAGAATTTGGGCCTTGAATAAATCAGATGAGAAACATTATCATTGTCCCCGCCTTCAATGAATAGGCCGCCACCCACAGTTTATTAGATAAGGCCCTGTCTTTAGGTAACAATACTCTTGATATTCTGGTCGTTGACGATCATTCTTGCGGCCAGACGTTTTCCATAGTTAAAAAAGTATCGGCGTTTTCTCCTAGCGTAAAAGTCATTGTTAATCCTTTACCTGGCCATGGCCTAGCCTGTTGCTATAAGGCGGGTTTTGAATTCGCGCTAAAAAATGGTTACGACACGGTGATAACCATGGACGCGGATGGCTTTCACGACCCTCTGGAAATACCTCGCCTTTTGCGCGACCTTGAACATGCCGATCGGGTTGTGGGTTCGCGTTATGCCGCGGGCCTTGGAAGGGCCAGATACCTGGTAAGCAGGCTTGTTAATTTTTATATTGGAAAAAAATTAAGGACGTGGATCAATGATATGACCAGCGGTTTTAATTGTTTTAAGGCGGGAGTGTTGAAACGCGTCGATTTTTTAAATATAGGTTCAAAAGGTTTTGTGTCCCAGGTGGAGATAAAATATCTCGCGCTGAAAGCGGGCCTTGTATTTAAGGAGATGCCAATACGATTTCACCACAGGTATGCAGGCCGCTCAAAGTTTTCCCTAGGTATTGTGTTTGAGGTTGATTTAGCGATCAGTTTCTGCTATAGTAAATCCCGTTAGAAATAGGTTGCCAAAGGTGATCGTCAGACGCCCGTTGCGTCTTATTTCTAACAGGGTAAATTCCTGTCGTTTTAGTGATTTTTGAGCCCTACCAAGGTTAGTTATCCATGTATTGGCGCATTGAAGTAAAAGATAAAGAAGGCGTGTTTGATCCGGTTTCTGAAGGCCTTAAGAACGAGGTAATAGAACTAGGCTTTGGAGAGTTGGAAGACGCGCGCATAAGGCATGTCTATTTTCTGCAGGGTTCGTTCTCAGAACACCAAGCCCACACAATAGCTAAAGGCTTGTTGATAGACAGCGTTGTCCAGGAGTACGAGCTTTATTCGGATGCTCAGGCGCCAGTTATTCCGGAAGGTTTCGCCTCTTTGCAGATCATTTATAAACCTGGCGTTATGGACCCCGTTGAGGAGTCAGCGCTAAAAGGCATACGCGACTTAGGCATTACATCCGTTGTATCGGTGCGCACAGCAAAGAGGTATCTTTTTAAGGGTAGTTTGCCAGGAGAAGCGCTTTTAAAGATAGCCGATAAATTGCTTTACAACAAACTTATTCAGTCTGTCTTGTCGGAAGACGAACACAGCCTTTATGATTTTTCCAGCCTTCCGGGCTACAAATTCCGATTAAATAAAGTCAATATATTAAGCGCAACTGATAAAGAGCTCTTCACGTTGAGCCGTCAGGGCCAGCTTTTTTTAAATTTAGATGAGATGCGTCAGATACAAGCCTATTTTAAGAAATTAAAGAGGGATCCCACGGACTGCGAACTTGAGACTATAGCTCAGACGTGGTCCGAGCATTGCGGGCACAAGACGTTTCGTGGCACTATAGATTATAAAGAAAAGGGCGCCGGTATAAAAAAGATAGGCAATAAGGCCATCCGTAACCTTCTTAAAGCAACCATAATGAGGGCCACAAAAGAACTCAAGAAAAATTATTGCGTATCCGTTTTTAAGGATAATGCCGGCATAATCAAGTTTGACGATAAGTACAATATTTGTTTCAAAGTTGAGACGCATAATCATCCGTCGGCTTTAGAGCCTTATGGCGGCGCTAATACAGGCATTGGCGGTGTTATCCGCGACCCTATGGGCACGGGCTTGGGCGCTAAACCTATTTTTAACACTGACGTATTTTGTTTTGGGCCGTTAAATTATTCTGCGGCTAAGCTTCCTAAAGGCACACTGCACCCCAGGCGCGTGATGAAAGGTGTTGTAAGCGGCGTCAGGGATTATGGCAACAGGATGGGCATTCCTACTGTTAATGGCGCCGTACTCTTTGATGAACGCTTCGTAGGCAATCCTATTGTTTACTGTGGCACCGCGGGCATTTTACCTAAAGAACGGTCTTTTAAGAAATGCCTGACAGGCGACGTTATCGTAGTTGTCGGAGGCAGGACGGGCCGCGACGGTATCCATGGAGCGACTTTTTCTTCAGGAGAGTTGACTCATGAATCGGAGACCGTTTCTTCGGGCGCTGTGCAAATAGGCAATGCAATAACAGAAAAAAAGATGTTAGACTGCTTACTTCAGGCGCGCGACCGGGGACTTTACCGCGCCATAACGGATTGCGGGGCAGGCGGCTTATCAAGCGCTGTCGGCGAAATGGGACAGGCAATGGGCGCGCGGGTAGACTTAGAGAGCGTGCCGTTGAAATATCACGGCCTTACTTATACCGAGATCTGGATATCAGAATCACAGGAACGCATGGTCCTTGCTGTAGAGCCGCAGAAATTAAAAGAGCTATTAGAGATCTTTACAAAAGAAGACGTGGAAGCGACGCGCATAGGAGCATTTACTAACACTAAGAAATTGGAGCTATTTTTTAATAAACAGCGCGTTTGTGAGATCAATATGGATTTTCTCCACGATGGCCAGCCAGGCATAACTAAAAAGGCCATATGGATAAAGCCCGCTCTTAAAGAAAGAGTTTTTAAACCAAAGAAAGACCTGACAGAGGTGTTGCGCGCTTTGCTTTCTCATCCTGATATTGCTTCTAAAGAGTGGGTCATACGTCAATATGACCATGAGGTACAGGGAGGGACAATTATCAAGCCTTTGGTGGGTGAAGCAAATGACGGGCCGTCTGATGCCTGTGTAGTGAGGCCGCTTTTTAATTCTTTGCGTGGTATTGTTGTTTCAAATGGCATAAATTTCAGATACGGAGATATTGATCCGTATTGGATGGCCGCGAGCTGCGTTGATGAATCCTTAAGGCAGTTGATATGCGTTGGCGCAAGTTTAAAGGGAGCGGCTATCCTTGATAACTTTTGCTGGGGCAATCCGGATAAGCCTGACAGGCTTGGAAGCCTGGTGCGCGCGGCATTCGGATGTTATGACGCCTCAAAAGGATTCGGCGTGCCTTTTATCTCAGGCAAAGACAGCTTATACAACGAATTTTCCGTGGGCAAAAAGACGGTATCTATACCGGGCACGCTTCTTATTTCAGCTATTGGCATTATGGAAGATGTCAGCCGCGCCGTTACCATGGATTTGAAGGCTCCCGGAAACCTGCTTTATATAGTGGGCCAGACAGCGGCTGAGTTGGGCGGCTCTCATTATTATGATATTTTAAAGATAAAAGGCGGCAAGGCCCCTATTGTAGATCTTAAAAAGTCAAAGGCGCGGCTGGAAAAGCTTTCTTTTGCCTGCGCTAAAGGATTGGTGCGCTCCATGCACGATTGTTCGGAAGGCGGTATTGGTGTCACAATAGCTGAAATGAGTTTTGCCGGAGGCCTGGGAGCGAATGTCTTTTTAAAAGAAGCGCCATATCGCCAAATTGACAGGAGGGATGATTTCATCCTTTTTTCTGAGTCTAATTCAAGATTTTTGGTTGAAGTTGAGCGCGCCCATCAGAAGGCATTTGAAAAAATATTACAAAGATCCGAATGGGGACTGATAGGTTGTGTTACGGATTCTGAGGAGTTGAAGGTTTTTGGTTCAAAGGGAAACGCGTGCCTTGTATCTACCTTAGGCGATCTTAAAGAGGCGTGGCAATCTCCTTTAAGGAGCGTATGAAAAAACAAAAAAAGTTAAAGAAGGATTTTTTTGATAAAAGGCTTGATGTCTTTGAAGAAGACGAAAAAAGACGGGTCAGCCGCATTGCCGATGAATTTAGCTACGGCTTTAAGAAACTTTCTAAGTTTAAGAACGCGGTCTCCATATTTGGTTCCGCGCGCTTAGGGCCAAAAGACGAATATTATAAGCTCGCTGAAAAAACGGCCTATCTTTTAAGCAAAGCAGGCTATGGTGTCATAAGCGGCGGTGGCCCAAGTATAATGGAGGCTGCTAACAAAGGCGCCAAAAGGGCGGGAGGAGATTCTATTGGCCTAAATATTTATATCCCGACTGAGCAAATGGCTAATCCTTACGTTAAAACATTGCTTGAATTCCATTATTTTTTTGTGCGTAAGGTGATGTTCGTGCGGTATGCTAAGGCATTCGTGATATTTCCTGGAGGTTATGGGACTCTGGATGAATTATTTGAGTCTATTAATCTGATCCAGACGGCAAGGATACCAAAATTTCCGGTTGTCCTTGTCGGGAGCCGTTATTGGCAGGGGCTTCTTCATTGGATAATGTCTACGGTCTTGCGCAAAGGATGTATAGGTGAAAAAGACCTAAGCCTTTTTTCGCTCGTGGATACGCCAGAAGACGCGCTCCACGCCATAAATAAGTTTTATAATAAAAAGTAGAAGATATCACAAAAAATATGATAAGGCCAAAAGTTTTGATATTAAAAGCGGCTGGTATTAATTGCGACAGCGAGACAGCTTTCGCGTTTGAAAGCGCCGGCGCGGATACTGAATTTGTCCATATCAATCAGCTTGTTTCGGGCGCGCGGCGCTTGAGTTCTTATCAGATAATGGCTATCTCAGGAGGCTTTACTTATGGCGATGATATCTCAGCCGGTAAAGTCCTGGCGAATGAGTTAAAAACCAAACTTTTCGGTGAAATAAAGGATTTTGTGCGCGACGGGAAATTAATGATAGGCATTTGTAACGGTTTTCAGGTATTGGTTAAGGCAGGGTTATTGCCTGGCAGTGACACGTTTATGCAGGAGGTTACTCTCTCCGGAAATGACTGCGGGTCTTTTCAGGATAGGTGGGTGTATCTGAAAAGTCCGGCGACGAATAAATGCGTATGGACAAAAGGTGTACCTAACGTAATTTATCTCCCCATAGCTCATGGTGAAGGTAAATTTATACCAAAGAGCGAAGCTGTGTTGGATAGTTTAAGACAAAATGATCAGATAGTTTTACAATATTGTGACGAGCGTGGGGATATCGGTGATTATCCTGTTAATCCGAATGGTTCGGTAGACAGTATCGCCGGCATTTGTGACCCTTCGGGCCGTATCTTTGGCCTTATGCCTCATCCCGAAAGACACTTGGATAGTTTGCAGCATCCTCGTTGGACGAGAGAAGGCTTAAAAAGGCATGGCGACGGATTTCCGATATTTTTGAACGCGGTAAATTATTTTAAAAAATAAATGGGGATTGTCAGAAACTTGCTAAACCAGCGGGATCTATTGAAATATTCATTTAATCTGTGAGGAGTAATATGGAAAATAGCGGATATCCAAAGCATTATTGCGGCTTGTTCGGCGTCTTTGGTTGTGTTGACGCCAGTTACCTTATTTATCTTGGGCTCTACGCGCTGCAGCATAGAGGCGAGGAGTCTTGCGGCATCGTGACAAGCGACGCAGAAGAACTCTATCTTCATAAGGACATGGGCCTCGTATCTGATGTTTTTAACCAGGATAACTTAAAGTCTCTTAAGGGAGACAGGGGTATCGGCCACGTGCGTTATTCTACTACTGGCTCAAGCTTGGTTAAGAACGCTCAGCCTCTATTTGTTGATTATCTCGGTAATTCTCTGGCTGTGGCGCATAACGGCAATCTTGTGAACAGCCGCCAGTTAAAGGAAAGCCTGGAAAGTTCAGGTTCCATATTTCAGACGACATGCGACAGCGAAGTGATAGTTCACCTGATGGCGCGTTCCAGGAGCAAAGATATGGTTGAGCGCCTCAGGGTCGCCCTAAAGCTTATAAAAGGCGCTTATTCGTTAGTGCTTTTGACGCAAGACTCTCTTATCGGCGTGCGTGATCCCAATGGCTTCAGGCCTCTCTGCATAGGCAGGAAGGGTAATAGTTTTTGTCTGGCGTCAGAGACGTGCGCGTTTGATCTTATTGAGGCAAAGTTCGTCAGGGAGGTGGAACCCGGGGAGATAGTCATCATCACAAAAGAAGGCCTTGAGTCCGTGCGTTTTGCTCCGAAGTCCAATGCGAGCGCGCATTGTATTTTTGAACATATTTATTTCGCCAGGCCCGATTCCATGATATTCGGCGAGGTAGTTCATTGCGTGCGCAAGAAGCTGGGTGAGACACTGGCTTTAGAGTATCCGGTCAAGGCCGATATTGTAGTGCCTATCCCTGATTCCGGGACTTCAGCGGCATTAGGATTTTCCCACGCATCGGGCATTCCTTTAGAGTGGGGGGTCATAAGGAACCATTATGTCGGCAGGACTTTCATCCAGCCGCTTCAGCAGATCCGCGACCTGGGCGTGAAGGTAAAATTTAACCTTTTGCGCGATGTTGTGCGTGGAAAACGTGTTGTTATAGTTGACGATTCCATAGTCCGTGGTACGACGTCAAGGATAAGGGTCAAGAGTTTCAGGGAAGCCGGCGCCAAAGAGGTACACATGAGGATATCCTGCCCGCCGCACAAGTTCCCGTGTTTTTATGGTATTGATTTTCCTTCAAAGGAAGAGCTTCTTGCCAATCGTTATTCCACGAAAGAGATAGCAAAATTCCTTGGAGCGGACAGCGTGGGATATTTATCTTTAAAAGGTATGCTTAATTCTGTCAAGCTGCCGCGAGAAAGGTATTGCGCGGCTTGTTTTACAGGGCATTACCCTATAAAATTTTCAGGGGCCAATAAGCACATTCTAGAAAGAGGCAGACCATGAGCTTAAATTATAAGAAAGCGGGCGTGGATATTACTAAAGCCAATCTCTTCGTAGACGCTATAAAAGGCTTGGCAAGAAAGAGCAATCGGGCGGGTGTCTTAGGCTCTATCGGTGGGTTCGGCGCTTTTTTTGAGGTAGCAAATGGTAAATGTAAGGAGCCGGTGCTTGTTTCATCTTGCGATGGCGTTGGCACAAAACTTAAAGTTGCCTTTGTCGCCGGAATTCATGATACCGTTGGCATAGACCTTGTGGCCATGAGCGTTAACGACGTTTTATGCTCGGGTGCCGCGCCGCTTTTTTTCCTTGATTATATAGCGACAGCCAAGATAGATATGGTTGTTCTAAAAGACGTAGTTAAGGGTATTGTTGAAGGCTGTCGGCAGGCTGATTGCAGCCTCGTGGGTGGAGAGACTGCTGAGATGCCGGGGATGTATAAGGTAGGTGAATATGACCTGGCGGGTTTTTGCGTAGGCCTTGTTGAAAAGAGCAAGATCTTAGGCCATCACCGGGTCAAGATGGGTGACGCGGTCGTAGGCCTTGGATCCAGCGGCCTGCACTCCAACGGTTTTTCGCTTGTGCGCAAAATATTCTCTCCCGAAGAACTGCGCGGCCGGGCGGATGAGTTTTTAACGCCGACGCGTATTTACGTCAGGCCGGTTTTAAAGCTTATCAAGAAATTCAACAGCGGCAATTTTGGTATTAAGGCAATGGCCCATATTACCGGCGGTGGATTTTATGATAAGGCGAAGCGCGCCGTGCCTAAGAATATGACAATGATTATCTACAAAAATGCTTGGGCTAGGCCCGAGGTATTTCAAGAGTTGCAGGATCGCAGCAATATGGATGATAAAGATATGTTCAAGACATTTAACATGGGGATCGGTATGGTCTTGGTGGTTCGCGACGCGCTGAAGATGGACGTGGTGCGCGAGGCGGCAAGATGCGGTTTAAAAGCCCATATTATAGGGGAGATCGTAAGCGGCGTTGGTGGTGTTGCGCTCGCGTAAATTGTTACATTTTGAGTCTGACTGAAAATGTAACAGAACAGAGGTGGTATTTGAAAATATTAGTTATTGGTTCGGGTGGCAGAGAACATGCGCTTGTTTGGTCGATAGCGCGGTCTAATCGCGTCAAAAAGATCTATTGCGCTCCGGGCAATGCCGGTATAGCGAGTTTAGCTGAGCGCGTTTCTATTAAAGCGGATGATATTATAGGGCTTCTTTCTTTCGCGAAAAAGGAAAAGATAGGCTTAACTGTTGTCGGTCCTGAGGCGCCTTTGGCCGCGGGCATTGTTGACGAATTTCAGAAAGCAGGTTTAAAGGCTTTTGGGCCATCTAAAAAAGCGGCGCAACTTGAGGCAAGCAAGGCCTTTGCCAAGAGGCTGATGTTAGAGCATGGTGTGCCTACTGCGGCATCGGCTGTTTGCCTGAGTATTGATGAGGCAAATGAGGCTATCGCTAATTGTGAGTCTTTTCCTATAGTGATAAAGGCGGATGGTTTGGCTGCGGGCAAAGGTGTTGTTATCTGCAAAGATGAGCAGGAAGCCTTAAGCACAGTGGTTGATATGCAGGACAAAAAAATTTTTGGCCGGGCTGGAGAAACAATAATAATTGAAGAATTTTTAGAAGGCGAAGAAGCTTCTATATTAGTTTTGACTGATGGTAAAGAAGCTGTTTCCTTGGCTTCCAGCCAGGACCACAAGAGGATCTTTGACGAGGATCGCGGCCCTAATACAGGCGGCATGGGCGCTTATTCGCCTGCGCCTGTTGTGACAGAAGAGCTTTTGAATATTGTGATGGAAGATGTAGTCGGCCCGGTATTAAAAGGAATGTCCGATGATGGGGCTGTCTATAGAGGCGTTCTTTACGCGGGTATTATGATTACAAAGAGCGGGCCTAAGGTCTTGGAATTCAACGTGCGTTTTGGAGACCCTGAGACTCAGTCAGTATTAGCCCGTCTTGAATCTGATATTATTGGCGCGATGCTTTGGACCATAGGTGAGGCTAAAAAGCCCGGCCTAAAGTGGAGTGATAAGGTTTCTGTGTGCGTGGTTGTTGCCTCAGGCGGTTATCCAGGCGAGTACGAGAAGGGAAAAGTGATCACCGGTTTGGAAAAGGCGGCAAAATTAAAAGATGTTGTTGTTTTTCACGCGGGCACTATAAAGACAAAAGACAGAGGGCAGACGGCAGACGGCAGATATTATACCGATGGGGGAAGGGTGCTGGGAGTCACGGCTCTCGGTAAAGATATAAAAGCCGCGGCCTCTAAGGCTTATGAGGCGGTCAAGCTAATCCATTTTGACAAGATGCATTACCGAAAAGATATTGGTTGGCGCGCGCTAAAAAAATAGCACCCGGCGCTAATCGGCGCACCGCGCATGCGGATGCGCGGGCATGCGCTTGGCAGCGCAAATTGGGCCCTTCCTTTATATGGAATTAGACCCTTACTCTATGTGGTATTAGGAAGGCCTATCCTTTCTGGATTGCGCCGGTGTTAGGTTCGCACACAAGGAGAATAAAACATGAAGAAACCGAAGATTGCGGTTATTATGGGAAGTATTTCTGATCTGGAGACAATGCAAGGCGCGATGGATATATTAAAAAGTTTTAACATTCCTATTATTGCTAAAGTGTTATCCGCGCATAGGACACCGAAGGACCTTGAAGCGTTTATCGTGGCGATGGAGGAATTAGGTGTTAAGGCTTTTATCTGCGGCGCTGGCGGCGCGGCAGCGCTCGCGGGTGTTGTAGCAACTCATACCACTTTGCCTGTTCTAGGCGTTCCTATTGAAACTAAGAGCTTGAAGGGCCTTGATTCACTACTGTCTACTGTGCAGATGCCGGCAGGCATTCCGGTGGCTACATTTGCCATAGGCTCCGCGGGCGCAAGCAATGCCGCGCTTTTTTCGCTTTCGCTTCTTGGTCTGGAGTCATGTGACATATCAAAAAAACTAAAAAGTTTTCGTAATAAACAGGCTGCTCTGATCAGAAAAACAAGGATCAAGGCTTGATAAATACTAAGGTCGTAAAGATCAACCCGAAGGCCATAGACCAGGGAGCTATTAATGAGGCAGCCACGCTTTTGGAAGACGGAGGCCTTATTGTTTTTCCTACGGAGACCGTTTATGGTATTGCCGTTAACCTGCTTAATAAGAAAGCTTATGAGAGGTTGAAAGAATTGAAAAACAGGCCGGCTGAAAAAAATTTTTCTATACATTTGAGCGATAAAAAAGATGTTCGTAAATACGCGATTGATATTTTGCCGCGCGCCTTTAAAGTGATGAGCCGGTTTTGGCCTGGCCCTCTGACGATAGTATTAGCAGCTCCAGGCAACAAGACCGTAGGCTTGAGGATACCTAAAAATGATGTGGCGCTTCGGTTGTTGAGCCGCGTTGATTTTCCTGTCATAGCGCCTTCAGCTAATCTTTCAGGCCATCCCGCGCCCCGCGACGCCCAAAGCGCTTTAAAAGAGCTTGCCGGCCGCGTGGATATGGTTTTGGATGGAGGGCCTACGGAGCTGGGTGTTGAATCAACCGTGCTGGACGCGCGCCGTTTGCCTTTTATTGTTTTGCGGGAGGGGTATTTGAAAAAAGAAGCAGTGTTGGCTGTAGCGGCTTCCAAGACCATTCTTTTTGTATGCACGGGTAACTCGTGCCGTTCCGTCATGGCGGAATATTTATTGAGAAAGAAAGTCTCTGACTTGGGCCGTCAGAATATTGATGTGATCTCTGCAGGCACGTTTGCTTTTTTGGGCATGGGGCCGACACGCGAAACGCAAAAACTTGTCAGCGAGGCCGGGCTTGATGCTTCAGCGCATCGCGCGCAGAAAGTCTCTCCTGAATTAGTGGATCAGGCAGACCTTATTTTCGCGATGGAGCGGCGGCACAAGGAAGAATTGCTCAAACAGTTTCCAACTGTTGTTGGCCGCGTGCATCTTTTAGGCGAGTATATCAAACTGGATACTCATGAAGACGAGATCCAGGATCCTATAGGTAAATCCGAGGAATTTTACAAGATAATATTTTTAAAGATAAGAACCGCGATAGATAAACTGGGAGATACGCTATGAGCCACACTGGTGCACGTAGTAAGATCGTAATAGGCTGCGACCATGGGGGTTTTTTACTTAAAGAAAAAATAATACATTATTTAAACAAGCAAGGCTTACTTATAGAAGATATCGGGACATTTTCTCAGGGATCCATGGATTATCCGGATACCGCTTATAAGGTTGCGCGCGCCGTTTCTTTTGGAAAAGCGCATCGTGGTATACTGATCTGTAAAACCGGTATTGGCAATTGTATAGTAGCGAACAAACTTAAAAATGTGAGGGCGGCCCTTTGTTATAATATTAAAGCCGCGCGTTTATCACGGCGGCATAATGACGCCAATGTGCTTGTTTTAGGCGCTTTGTTCGTCACTTCGCCTGCTGCTAAAAAAATGATAGACGCCTGGCTTAATACAGCTTTTGAGGGAGGCAGGCATTTAAGAAGGATAAAAAAGATAGAAAGGATAGAAAGGTTATGCGCACGACAATGAGCCATTTGAAAAAAGTAGATCCGGAGATCTATAGCGCTGTATGCAGTGAATTAGCGCGGCAGCACAACAACATTGAGCTGATAGCCAGCGAAAATTTTACGTCTGAAGCTGTTCTTGAGGCCCAGGGGTCTGTTCTTACGAATAAATATGCCGAGGGGTATCCTAATGCGCGTTGGTACGGTGGATGTGAATTTGTAGATGATGTTGAGGCCTTGGCCCGTGAGCGGGCTAAAGAACTTTTTGGCGCCGAACACGCGAATGTGCAGCCTCATTCCGGAACGCAGGCAAACATGGCCATTTATTTCGCGGCGCTCAATTTAGGTGATACGGTCCTCGCTATGGACTTGGCGTGCGGAGGGCATCTTTCTCATGGCCTGCCTCATAATTTTTCGGGTATGTTCTATAAGATAATTCCTTACGGCGTGAGCCCTAAAACTGAGACAATTGATTATGACCAAGTTGCCGAGCTGGCTAAGCAGTATAAACCGCGGATGATCTTGGCAGGCGCTTCGGCGTATCCGAGGGAACTGGATTTTAAGAGATTCAGGGAAATAGCGGATTCCGTAGGCGCGTATCTTTTTGTTGATATGGCGCATATCGCGGGCCTAGTGGCCGCGGGCATACATCCTTCACCTGTGCCTTTTGCTGAGTTCGTAACCACTACGACCCATAAGACGCTGCGAGGCCCCAGGGGTGGTATGATATTATGCAAGAAAGAATTCGCGAAAAAGATAGATAGTATTGTTTTTCCGGGTATCCAGGGCGGCCCGCTTATGCATGTAATAGCGGCAAAGGCTGTAGCGCTGAAGGAGGCGCTGTCGCCTGAGTTTAAGAAATATCAGAAAAGAATAGTAGATAATGCCTCGGCTTTATCCGGCGCTATGGCTAAAAACGGTTTTCGCGTCGTCTCAGGAGGGACAGATACTCATTTATTATTGGTTGATCTTACTGATAAACAGATATCTGGCAAAGAAGCGGCGATCTTGTTGGACCGCGCCAGGATAACGGTCAATAAAAATCTTGTGCCGTTCGATAAACAAAGCCCGTTTTTGACTAGCGGCTTAAGATTAGGGACCCCCGCGATTACTACCCGTGGCATGGGTGTATCAGAAATGCGCCTGATAGCAGGTATTATAGCTAATGTCATATCAACGCGCGGGGATGAGGCTTCTATGAAAAGCGCCTTAAAGAAGGTGGCTGGTTTGGTACGCGAGTTTCCTTTGTATAACAATTTGTTAAAACAATTAACCCCAATGCCAAAACAATGAAAAAAAAAGATAGCAGGCCAGGTTGGGATGAATATTTCTTGGAGATAGCAGCGCTTGTATCACAGCGCTCAACGTGCCTTAGGCGTAAAGTCGGCGCTCTTGTTGTTAAAGACAGGCGTATTCTCGCTACAGGTTATAACGGTACGCCTTCCGGTATTAAACATTGCGCTCAAGTCGGATGCCTGCGGGAGAAATTAAAGATACCTTCGGGAGAGAGGCACGAACTCTGCCGCGGGTTACACGCGGAACAGAATGTCCTGCTTCAGGCTTCACTTCACGGTGTGTCTTTAAGGAACAGCATATTGTATGTGACGCATCAGCCTTGCATAATTTGCGCGAAGATGATCATTAACGCCGGGATAAAAGAAGTTGTTATGTCAGGTTCTTACCCCGATGCTATGGCGCTTAGCTTTTTAAGAGAAGCGAAGATAAAGGTCAGGAAAGTCGAACAATCCGAATAAGGCAAAATTAAGAGTAATTCGTAAATAATACGGATAAGATTTTGATTATGTTATTCAGTAGCATAA
The DNA here is from genome assembly GCA_001873995.1 of Candidatus Phelpsiimicrobium noxiivivens. Classification (GTDB taxonomy): domain Bacteria; phylum Omnitrophota; class Gorgyraeia; order Velamenicoccales; family Velamenicoccaceae; genus Phelpsiimicrobium; species Phelpsiimicrobium noxiivivens. The sequence goes on along the minus strand of MNVR01000019.1, from coordinate 5,669 downwards.
AAAGGCATGTTATGAGTAAAAAGTTTTTGAAAAAGTTTTTGGCAAAAACTGTCTAAAGTCCGTCCCTGCCTGCCGGCAGGCTGGCTAAAGCCGACGGACGAGTTGTTTTTGCCTTTTTTCGAAAACTTTTTACGAATGCCGAGCGGATGAACAACATAATTAAAAGCTTATAAATCCAAATAAATACGAAAGAATTAAAGTTCATGAATTGCCCATTCTGTGGCCATGTTGACGATAAGGTGATAGATTCGCGCGCCAGTTCCGAAGGCTCAAGCGTGCGTCGTAGGCGTGAATGCTTAGGATGCGGCAAGAGGTTCACGACCTATGAAGTGGTTGAAGAAATGCCGCTCCTTGTAGTAAAAAAAGACGGCCGTAGGCAGCCTTTTGACAGAAAAAAAATATCAAACGGGATCCAGAAGGCCTGTGAAAAGAGGCCTATTTCATCTCAAATAATAGAGGAACTCGTAACTAATGTTGAGCGCGAGATATATCGTAAGTTTGAAAGAGAAGTATTTTCAAAAGATATCGGGGCGCTGCTTATGGATAAGCTGGCTTTGCTGGATGAAGTCGCTTATGTGAGGTTTGCATCTGTTTACAGGCAGTTTAAAGATGTCAACCAGTTTATGAGCGAATTAAAAGGATTGTTGAAAAAGGCGGGGGAATAATGGCTTTTGTGGAAATGGAATTAAATAAGATAATTATAGATGAAAAGAGGCAGGACCAGATCATCGTTCTGAAAGAAAAAAACGGCGGGCGCCTTTTGCCTATCATCATCGGTTTTTTGGAAGCGAACGCGATAAAAATGGAGATCAGCGGAGTTGTTCCGCCAAGGCCATTGACGCATGATCTGCTTGTTACGGTAATAAAGGCATTAGGGTGCACGGTAAAGAAGATCGTCATAGATAAACTGGAAGATTCAATTTTTTTCGCGAAGCTTGTATTGGCCCGCAAAGGAGAAGAGAATGGCGGGGCCATAGTTGACGCCCGCCCTTCGGATAGCATCGCCTTGGCCGTGCGCGTAAAAGCGCCTATTTTTGTAGACGCTGAGGTCATCAAGCGCGCCGAAGTCTTTCACCAGGGAGAGTAATTGGCCTATCCGCGTATAGATCATCCCATATTGCGATCAAAACCATTCCTGGCTGTTGTTTCTCTGGCAAAGAAAGAAAAGAAAGACATATATCTTGTAGGAGGGTTTTTGCGTGATGCCATAATAGGTTATCAAAAAGATCCGCTTGACATTGATTTTACTTTAATGCGTGGCGCTATTGATTTTGGCCGCCGCCTGGCGCGAGAGTTAAGATCCGGTTTTGTCGTATTGGATAAAGAACACGGCTGCAGCAGAGTAGTTGTTAAGATAAAAGGAGAGGTTCTAACGCTTGATTTTGTTGACTTCAGAGGTAAAGATCTAGAAGAGGATCTCTTAAAGAGGGATTTTACGGTAAATACACTCGCGTGGCGCCTGCCTTTACTTAAAAATGTTCTTTTAGATCTTTACGGCGCCCAAAGAGATATAGCCAGAAAAGTTGTTCGTGTAGTTTCAGACTCTTCCTTTGACGATGACCCTCTTCGGATACTGCGGGCTTTTAGTGTTGGCGCTATTTTTGGCCTTAAGATATCGCCTCACACGCTTACGTTGATCAAGAAAAAGAAAGAGAGCCTGAAATCCGTGGCAGGCGAGCGGCTTCGCGACGAATTATTTAAGATCTTTAACTCTGAACGCGCCTGGCACCATATAGGGCTTCTTGACAAATATGGTGTTTTAGAGGTCGTCATCCCACAAGTGGCAGTCATGCATAATGTTAGACAGGGAGGATATCATCACTTAGACGTCTGGGGCCACTCGCTTGAAACGCTTAAGAAGCTAGACGAGCTGTTTTTATCGTTAAAAGATGATAAAGCCTTGTCTTTTTATTTAAATGAATATATGTCTTCGGGTAGGAAGAGGATACAATTAATAAAATTGGCCGCTCTCCTTCATGATATCGGTAAACCTGAGGCTTTTGAAGTAAAAGCCGGCAAGACTATGTTCCACGGGCATGAGCGTATAGGCCGCATCATTTCGGATTCGGTATCTGAAAGGCTTAAACTTTCTTCAAGGGAAAAGTTCGCGTTAGATACGATCATTTTCTGGCATCTTCGGCCGGGATACCTGGCGGATAACGATATCCTGACCAAAAGGGCGGTCCATCGGTATTTTCGCGATACTAAGGACGAGGCGGCGAGCGTGCTTTTATTATCAATAGCGGATCAGCGCGCTACGCGCGGGCCTATGGCAAACGCGGCGAGCCGTAAAAAACACGAGAAGGTGTCTTTTTCTCTTCTCAGGCGGTATTTTGAGATGTTGAAAGAAGAGCCGTTTAAGAGATTGATAGGTGGTATAGATCTGATAAAGAAACTTAAACTTAAACCAGGCCCCATGTTCTCCGCGATCTTGGATGCCGTGGAAGAGGCTCAAGTTGAAGGAAGAGCGAAGACAAGGACTGAAGCGCTGAAATTGGCAAAAGAAACTTCGGCAAAATTATTACTTAAGAGTAAAGGTGGACAATGAAGATAAGGGGCGTTGAGATAAAGATCATAAGAGGGGATATAGCAGAGATAAAAGTTGATGCCGTTGTGGTTCAGTCTTATGGGAGAGATATGTCCGCGCCAAAGGCGGATTCCTTTAAGGCGCGGAATTTGATCCACGCTGTAGTGGCAGAAGACGGTATCCCAATTGATGATAAAAAAGTGCGGTATGCCTGCGCGCACGCGCTTGCCGTGGCCAGATCATTGAAAGTCAGGTCTATAGCGCTTCCGGCCATAGGTTACGCGGACGCCGGACTAACGCTTACAGCTTCAGCTAAGATCATGTCTCAGGAGATATTTCGCCACATCCGTGAAGAGAAACATTTTCTTAAAGAGATAGATCTGGTTTTGCGTAATGATGAAGATTTTAAAGCCTTTCGGCGCACTGCCGAGAGCTATCTTAATCATATCGTAGGCAGCCTTTGCCAGGGGCCTTTTGTGACGGTAGATACTATTATTGAAGTAGAGGGCGGGGTCGTTTTGATCAAACGCAGTAATCCGCCATTTGGATGGGCTATTCCCGGGGGCTTCCTGGATTACGGCGAAAGTTTAGAAGAGGCTGCGGCGCGTGAGGCTAAAGAGGAAACAGGGCTTGTCGTTACGAACTTAAGACAGTTCCATACGTATTCTAACCCCGAGCGCGATCCGAGGTTTCATACTATCAGCACCGTTTTTATCTGTCAGGCAAAAGGTAAACCAGAAGCAGCTTCAGACGCAGCCGTAGCCCGTATTGTTGGATTAGGCGCGTGGCGGGATATGGAAATTGCCTTTGATCACAAGAGGGTGCTTGAGGATTATTCGCGGACTCGCTAAACTTGGGCTAAAAATCATCCTGCCAAATATTTTTTTTGGGTTCTTCACCTTTCGTAAGTTGTCCCGGATGTTGCGGCGTCCGGGATATTGTCTTCAGCGTTTCTTTATCTTTTTGAAGAGTGTAGATCACAACTAAGATCACAAGTCCAAGAACGATAAATAAGCCATAATGGATGGCCTCGTCTAAGATAGAGTCTATCAGGCTTTTCTTTTTTTTGTGTTTGGTTTTTGCTTGAGCTTCAAATAATTTTTTGTATTTTTCTTCAAAATCAGGGGTTGTGATGCGTGTTTTAGTCAAAGCAGGCGTTGTTGGAGCGGCAAGATAAGGCATAGGCGCAGAGACGGCTAATGAAGACATATCTGGCGCTGGTGTAATACTTAAAGAAGGCGCTATTGCCTGCGCCTTGTTCGCTTGGAGTGCCCAGTCCGTATTACTTGCGGTTGTTTGTTGTGGTATAGACGAGGTTATTGTTGTTGATACTTTTTGGGTTTGGACAGAAGGTATCTTTAGATCCTGTTGTTTAGTTTGTGTTGTATAGTCGTTGGAAAAAGAACTTTGAAATTTGTCTGCAGAGGCCCGGGCGTATAATAGGAATAAAAACGCGAAAAATATCAGAAAGGGTATCAGGAAAGAGAATAGTATAATTAGAAAAGATCTATTGCGGTCTTTTTGCCTCATGGTTGATATTTTAACACAATATTATTGTTTTGCCAACGCAAGGACATTTTCCATTAAGTCGTAAAAGTTTTTTTTTGTTTTGAGGCTGTTGACTTTTTGACGTATGGGCCGCACAAAACGCCTTCCTTTTAAGTACCAACCCACGAATTTGCGCATTATCGGTACGGCGTTTTTTTCCGCGTGTTCGGCAATGGAAAGTTCAAGGTGTTTTAACATTGTAGCTGTTATCTCTTCAATAGTCGGCGGCTCAAGGATGCGCCTATTTTTTAAATATTCTTCGATCTCTCTGAATATCCATGGGTTTCCGAGAGCGCCGCGCGCCACCAGTATGCCGTCACAGCCGGTTTCTTCAAACATAAGCTTTGCGTGTTTCGCGCTCCAGATGTCGCCGCTCGCGATAACGGGTATAGAGACGTTTTTTTTGACATCCGCTATGATTTTATAGTCTACGTACCCTTTGTAAAATTGGTTCCTGTCCCTGCCATGTATGAATATAGCTTTTACGCCCGCGTCCTGGGCAAGTTGCGCTATTAGAACGGCATTTTTAGACGTTTGGTCCCAACCGCTTCTTATCTTTATGGTCAGAGGTGTTTTTAGGCGCCCTGTAGGTGCATTGGCAAGGGTATCAGCAAGAGTTGTGAGGATCTTTTTCAGCAGTTCAGGTTCTTTCATAAGAGACGCGCCTTCGCCGCGCCTGCAAACTTTTTTGACAGGACAGGCGGCGTTGAAGTCCAGTAAGTCAAAGTCATAACGCTCCAGTACGCATAGGGCTTTAAGAAGATATGGGATCTCAAAGCCTAAGAGCTGGACACCTATGGGCCTGTCATTAGGCGCTACGTTAAGCATCTTTTTTGTCTTTTTATTTTTGTGGGATATAGCGCGCGCGTTGATCATTTCAACAAAAGTGAAACCCGCCCCGAACTCGCGGCACAGGAGCCGGAAGGATGAATCGCTGATCCCTGCCAGCGGCGCAAGGAGGACGTTTGACTTGAGTTCAAGCTCGCCTATTTTTAGCATGCCCGTATTGTATAGTAAAACCCTTTAAGAGGCAATAGCTAATCGCCCCAGAAAGGTGCACATTTGGCGATCCTTTGTGCCAAGGTGTCATTGACAAAGCATAGGGGTTGGTGACGAGATTGCCCTTGCCCTCCGAGCCCCATTAGGAAACCCTCCCGTGGTTTCCCCCGTCCCAAAATGGACGGGTCCCCTTTCCGCTACGGTGGTCTTTGGGTAATCTCGTCACCAACCCTAGTACAATGGGCGAGGTGTATCTGTTATGGAGCCACGCAAGTCTTCTGTCCAGGCAGACAATCAGAAGTTTTTTGGCACGTCGTTTGCTTGGGTCTGCGAGGGATTGCATATAGGCTGTAGCGACAATATTCTATGGAGAGTAACAGCCGAAATGCAAACCGAAGCAGACGGCAAAAAACTTCGTCTGCCGGACATGGAGATTTGCGTGGCGCAAACCAAATGAGGAAGTTTCAGTTTGGCAGTACACTTCCTGCGCATAAGGAAGAGGCTTTTGCAGGAGTTCGTTAAAAACCAAGAATAGGACATTTCTAAATTGGCTTGACAAACCCATGCCAATAGATTGACAAAGCATAGGCGCTAT
>MNVR01000001.1:33057-35012 GCA_001873995.1 Candidatus Phelpsiimicrobium noxiivivens | reverse complement strand
CCTATAACCTATAACCTATAACCTATAACCTATAACCTATAACCTATAACCTATAACCTATAACCTATAACCTATAACCTATAACCTATAACCTATAACCTATAACCTATAAACCAATATTTATTGATCAATGCTCTATCCTGACTTTAAAGAATTCAAAAAATTATCAAAGAAGGGTAATATTATACCCGTCTACAAAGAACTACCGGCAGATCTGGAGACGCCTGTCTCGGTTTTTTTAAAAATGGACAAAAATAAAGAATATTCTTATCTTCTTGAATCCGTGGAATCTCAGCAAACGATAGGCAGATATTCATTTATAGCGGTTGACCCTTTGTTGGTCTTTGAAAGTAAGAATAAAAGTGTCACGTTCACGCGTTTTTTAAAAGGTAAAAAAAGAAAACGCTCCTATCAATGTTTATCCTCGCCGCTTAATGAATTAAGGTCCTTGCTGCCGGGTTTTAAGTTCGTTCAGGTCCGCGGCCTGCCTAGGTTTTGCGGAGGCCTAGTCGGGTACTTAGGCTATGATATGGTCAGATTTTTTGAGGCTATTCCAGATAAGAATATTGACGAGCTTAATGCCCCTGATTGCGTGCTTATGCTTTCTGACACTCTGGTCATCTTTGATCATGTCAATCGCAAGATAAAGATCGTTTCTAACGCTATTTTGGACTCAAACGCGCCGCTTCTTTTAAAAAAGTCGTATGACGCGGCTGTAAAAAAGATAGAAGAGCTTGTTTGTTCTTTTAGGAAGCCCATCAGGCGCTTGCCTGAGCCTAAAGAAGCCGCTTCAAAGCCAGAGGTGGCCAGCAATATGACAAAATCTGCCTTTAAGAATGCTGTTTTAAAAGCTAAAGAATATATTAAAAGAGGGGATATCATTCAGGTGGTGCTTTCACAGCGTTTTAGAACTAAGCTTAAGAATAAGCCTTTTGATATATACAGGTCTCTGCGTTCTATCAATCCTTCTCCTTATATGTTCTATATGAAGCTTTCGGGCCTTACGCTTATTGGCTCTTCTCCGGAGATGCTTGTGCGCTGCGAAGATGGCTTGGCAGAGACGAGGCCTATAGCAGGCACTAGGCCGCGCGGCAAAGATGAAGAAGAGGATAGAAAGCTCGCGCTTGAGTTGTTATCCGACGCAAAAGAAAAAGCAGAGCATCTGATGTTGGTGGACCTTGGGCGTAACGACATCGGCCGTGTGAGCCAATATGGCTCTGTACGGGTGGATGAATTCATGCAGGTAGAGAAATATTCGCATGTCATGCATATGGTCAGTAATGTGACAGGCCGGTTAAGGAAGGGTAAAGATTGCCTGGATGCCCTGATCTCATGTTTTCCTGCCGGTACGCTCAGCGGCGCTCCTAAGATACGGGCCATGGAGATCATAGATGAACTTGAAGGCGCTAGACGCGGCCCTTATGGCGGGGCCTTGGGTTATTTTAGCTTTTCAGGCAACTTAGATTCTTGTATAATAATCCGGACTATGGTGGTCAAAAATTCTTATGTATATATGCAGGCAGGAGCCGGCATCGTAGCAGATTCAAAACCACAAAAAGAATACGATGAAACGGTCAACAAAGCGAAGGCTTTGCTTGAAGCCGTAAGATCCGCATACTAAACACAGAAACACCCGGCGCTAATCGGTATTGCGCCGGTGTTGTGTCTGTACACAAGGAGGAACAAATGGCAGTAGCTATACGATTACGCAAAATATCTGATACGTCAAAAAAGAGGTATAACTTCCGTATCGTGGCAATTGACGATTCTAATCCACGGGATGGCAGGGTGCTGGAAGAATTAGGTTTCTACGACCCGGCTAAAGTCCCGGCGGCCTTAAAGATAAACAAAGAGCGCGTTGAACATTGGAGAAAATTAGGCGCGATCATTTCGCCGACAGTTAAGAGCTTAGTCAAAAAAATAAAATAATAAATAATTGGTTAATGGAGATGATC
>MNVR01000001.1:0-33050 GCA_001873995.1 Candidatus Phelpsiimicrobium noxiivivens | reverse complement strand
TAATCCACAAACAGCAATGTTAGCGAACCTGCTTCCTTTGGCTCTTATCTTTTTGATCTTTTACTTCATTTTGATACGGCCCCAGCAGAAACAGCAGAAAGAATTCACAAAGATGGTAAGCGGTTTAAAAAAGAACGATCAGATAGTTACTATGGGCGGCATCCATGGCACAATAGTAAATGTCAAGGATAAGACGATTGTTTTACGCGTTGACGATAATACGCGCATTGAGATAGATAAGGCCGCGGTTACCCGGCTGGAAAAACAGGGATAGGAAATATTACTCCTTGCTTGAGCGCTCGTAAAGTTTAGGCTATCTCGCTTAATCTTTACGAGCAAGCATCGGAGTTAATGTTGCAAGGAAAAGATACCTCTAATATACAACATTAAGGAGCTGTAATATGCAAAAGAATCTTTTGTACAGGGTGTATCTGATCGTAGGCATTATAGCCGTATGTATTTTTCTTATTTTTCCCCTGGAGAAGCGTATTAATCTTGGGCTTGACCTGCAGGGTGGTATGTATCTTATATTGCGCGTGGATACAGCGCAGATCGAAGAAAAAGCGCGGCCTGACGCGGTGGAACGGGCCCTTGAGGTCGTACGTAACCGCATAGATGAATTTGGCGTCAAAGAGCCCATGGTCCAGATCCAGGGCATTGATCAGATAGTGGTTCAGCTTCCGGGCATGACTGACAGAAAAAGGGCGCTAGAACTTATAGGCCGCACCGCAATGCTTGAATTTAAACTTGTGAGCTCAGACACAAAGGCCATATCTGACGCTTTAGCCGGAAACGTCGCTGAAGGTATGGAGCTCAAAGAAATTGAAGGCGAAAAACTCCTTTTGCATAAAAAAGCTGATCTGACAGGAGAATACTTAGATACCGCGGATGTCAAGTTTGATGAGGGTTCTTTTGGCCAGCCTATTGTAGCTATGAAATTAAAGGGCGACGGCATAAATAAATTCGCGCAAGTCACAAAAAATAACGTTGGCCAGCGCCTGGCTATTGTTTTAGATGGTAAGATCTATTCGGCGCCGCGCATTAACGAGGCTATACCAAGCGGCGAAGCTGTGATAACAGGCAGGTTTACTCCGGATGAGGCAAAAGACCTGGCCATTGTCCTTCGTTCAGGCGCTTTACCGGCGCCTTTGGTAGTTGAAGAAGAGAGGACTGTGGGCCCGCTTTTAGGCCAGGATTCCATAAGAAAAGGAGTCTTTGCTTCGCTTGTGGGCGCATTAATGGTTTTTGTCTTCATGGTATTTTATTACGGGCCCGTAGGTTTGATCGCGGATTTCGCGTTGCTTTTGAACATCCTTATTATTATGGGAGGTATGGCATTGTTCCATGGGACGCTGACTCTACCAGGTATAGCTGGTATCCTTCTGACTATCGGTATGGCGGTTGACGCGAATGTTCTTATTAATGAAAGAATGAGAGAAGAAATAAAATTGGGAAAGCCTATTAGGACGGTTGTAGCCAATGGTTACGATAAGGCATTTTCCGCCATATTTGATTCTAACCTTACGACCCTTATAGCCGCGTTTTTTCTTTTTCAGTTCGGAACAGGCCCGATACGCGGTTTTGCGGTAACGTTGACAATAGGCCTTCTGGCAAGTCTTTTTACAGCCATAGTAGTTACGCGCGTTATCTTTGATTATCTCTTAATGAATAATAAATTAAAGACGTTGAATTTCCGAAGTTTTATCAAGAAAGAAACTCACATTGATTTTATTTCTAAGAGGTGGTTCTGTTACGTCCTTTCAGGTCTGATATTTATTGTGGGCTCCGCTGCTATTATTTCTAAAAAGAGCGCGGCCTACGGTGTTGAATTCTCAGGAGGCCAGCTGCAGGAGTATGTTTTTCAGAAACCTATTTCAATTGAGGCGTTGAGGAATTCTCTAAAGGCTGCAGGAAAAGCTGACGTTAGTATCCAGCAGGTAAAGGAAAATCCACGGCAGGTCATTATCCGCAGTCCATCGGAATCCGCTGAAGTCGTGCAGGGTGAATTCATAAAGAATTTCCCTAATGATAAGTTTGAGGTTATGCGCATAGAAAAAATAGGGCCTACTGTTGGCCGCGACCTTAAAAAGAAGGCTCTTTCGGCTATCATATATTCTCTTTTGGGCATCCTTGTTTATGTGGGTATCAGATTCAAGCATTTTGATTTTGCCGTGGGTGGTGTGTTTGCCATTCTTCATGACGTCATACTTACCGCGGGTTTTCTGGTATTTATGGGCAGGCAGATAGACCTTCTTATTGTAACAGCGCTTTTGACCATAGCTGGTTATTCTATTAATGACACCATTGTCATTTATGACCGAGTCAGGGAATTAATGAGGGTGAAGTTTAAAGTTACCCTGAAGGATGTAATCAATCTCGCGGTCAATCAGACTTTAGCCAGGACAATATTGACATCTTTTGCCACGTTGTTGGTCGTAGCCGCGATGTTCTTCTGGGGCGGAGAGATCCTGAATTCATTCGCGCTGGCTTTGTTGTTTGGTTTTATCATCGGCTGCTATTCTACCGTTTTTATCGCAAGCCCTATAGTGTTGGCCTGTCATTCCTTGATGCTGGCTAAGGGGCGTTAGGCTTAAAAGATGTTCATACTGTTAGAGACAGGGAACGCTTGTGTTAATTTTTAAGCGTTTCAGACGGTTGGGTTTTGTGGCTGGGCAGTTTTAGGCTTTTTTAATGTTTATTGTATTCGTCAATATAGAATAGTCTGATGTCTCTAACGGGATTCAAATCTTTTAAGTTTTTTGAAGGCCAGATTATTTCTCCTGAAGATTTTATCCGTTATTTGATCGAGTTCGGATATGGCCGTCAGGAGAGAGTGGCTGAAGAAGGTGATTTTTCAAGGCGCGGAGGTACAATTGATATATACCCCGCTACTTTTGAGAACCCATTGCGCGTAGAATGGGATAACGACAAGATACATTCCATAGACTCTTTTGCTCTTGTTACTGGTAAGCTTTTTTGGAAGCACAAGATCGTCATCCTGCTTCCTAAGAAAACATTGCGTCACTTAAGTATCACGCAGGAAATACCGCTTAGTTCCTTTGTTGATATTAAGAAAGGCGACTATGTGGTGCATCAGCAATATGGAATTGGTATATTTAGGGGAGTTGAAAGAGCTCCGGCTAAAGTTGGCGAACGCGAGCACATGGTGATAAAGTACGCCGGAGAGGATAAGTTGTTCGTGCCTCTGGATCAGATGCACCTAGTGCAGAAATATATAGGTTTCGGCTCAAGGCCTCCTAAGATAAATTCGCTTGGTTCGGGCCAGTGGAGGCGCACGAAACTAAGGGCCCAAAAAGCTACCGTAAGGGTAGCCCTTGATCTTTTAAAAATTCAGGCGATGAGGCGCTCGTTAGGTGGTTTTGGTTTCTGTAAAGATACAGACTGGCAAGCTGATTTTGAAAAGGGTTTTCCTTACACTGAGACAATTGACCAGATGAAAGCTGTCAGAGATACTAAAATTGACATGGAGTCGCCTTATCCTATGGATAGGCTTTTGTGCGGAGACGTCGGGTATGGTAAGACAGAAGTGGCCATGCGCGCGGCTTTTAAATGCGTCACCAATAATAAACAGGTAGTTTTTTTGGTTCCTACGACCATACTTGCTGAGCAGCATTATGAGAATTTTAAAAAACGCCTATCTGCCTTTCCTGTGCGCGTTGAAATGTTGTGTCGTTTTAAGACGCCGGCACAGCAGAAAGTTATTGTTGACGCGGTGGCGCAAGGCTTAGTAGACGTGGTCATAGGGACACATAGGCTTTTATCAAGCGACGTCCGCTTCAAGGACCTTGGGCTTGTAATTATTGACGAAGAGCAGAGGTTTGGCGTATCGGCTAAAGAAAAATTAAAAGAGCTTAGGGCATTGGTTGATATTCTGACGCTTACAGCTACGCCGATCCCCCGGACTTTGTATATGTCATTAATGGGCGCGAAAGATATTTCTGTTATTAACACGCCTCCTGAAAATAGGATCGCTGTTGAGACACATTTGGTGGCTTATGACGATAATTTATTGCGTCAGGCTTTTGAGCGCGAGCTCAAAAGGAATGGACAGGTGTTTTTTGTCCATAACCGCGTTGAGGATATTGAAGAAGTCGCTAAAGACGTGGCGCGCCTTTGCCCGCGGGGAGCCCGCGTTGAATTTGCTCACGGGCAAATGAGTTCAAAGGTTCTGGAACGGATAATGCTTGATTTTATAAATAGTTCCATTGATGTCCTGGTATCAACAACTATTATTGAATCGGGCATTGATGTGCCTAATGCCAATACAATGATCGTTAATAATGCCGATTGTTTTGGTTTAGCTGATTTGCATCAATTGAGAGGCAGGGTGGGCCGTTTTACAAAAAAGGCCTACGCTTATTTTGTTTTAGACGAACGTAAGCCTTTGACAACGGACGCGAGAAAAAGGCTTGAAGCCATTAGCGAATATAGCGAATTAGGCTCAGGATTTAAGATAGCCATGGAAGACCTTGAGATACGCGGCGCGGGGGATCTTTTGGGTGTCCAACAGCATGGCCATATTATGTCCGTGGGGTTTGATCTTTATTGCAGGCTGTTAAGGGAAGCTGTATCAGCGTTGAATAAAAATATATCTTGTAATTAGATGGCGCGATCCGGAGGAGCAAATGAGGATGTTTAAAAAAGATCTGATATGGATATTATTTTTTATATGTGTTTTTAGCGCGCCTAGCCCTGTTCGCGCTGAAAAGATAGAGAAGATAGTGGCTATTGTCAATGGCGATATAATTACTGATGGAGAGCTGAGCATGTTCATAAAGATGGAGTTTGCCGGCGAAGAAAAAGGAACTGATCAGAAAAAGATCGTTGAGTTCAGAAAAGACCTGCTTAATAGGATGATAGAAGACCGCCTTATACTCCAGGAGGCAAAAAAACAGCAGCTAAAAGTAGACGATTCTATGATAGAAGACCGTATCCGCGAGATCAAGTTCAGAGCAGGCAGTGAGTTAGCTTTTGAGATGGCCTTAAAGACCCAGGGTATTAGTGTTAATGAGCTGCGCGAAAAGTTAAAGAACCAATTAATGATCTATTCGCTTATTCAAAAAGAGGTAAAAGATAAAGTCGTAGTCAGCCCTAAAGAAATAACAGATTATTTTCAGCAGAACGAGGCTCAGTTCCTGACCCCGGAGACTGTAGTGGTAGATTCTATTTTTGTCAAAGATAATAACGCGTTGGCTAAGGCGCAGGAAGAGCTTTCAACAGGGGCTGATTTTACCGAAGTAGCAAAGAAGTGTTCCGAGAAGTCCAATTTAGGAGATGTCAGGCGAGGCCAGTTTAAGAAAGAGCTGGAGGATCTTATTTTTTCTTTAACTGTAGGCCAATGTTCGCAGCATTTTAAAACAGAAGACGGGTATTACATCTTTATGGCGAAAGAAAAACTGGCTTCTTCTAAAAAAGCTATAGAAGATGTTAAAGACGGTATAAAGGCGCAGTTAGAGAACGATAAGTCTGAGAAGATCTTAAGAGAATGGATAGAGGCCTTAAAAGAGAAAGCTTATATATCAATGAGGGAATGATGTGAGACGCGTCAATATAGCTATAAGCATGGGGGATCCAAGCGGTATAGGGCCCGAGGTCCTTGTTAAGGCGTTAAAATATTTTGGCCGCGCGCGCGATGCGGCCTTTTTTATTTTCGGGAATGCTTTTGTCCTAAAGTATTATGGCCTGGCGAATATTTCTTCTGTTAAGGTCATAGATATGAAAAATATAAATACGGTTAGTTTTAAACCCGGGAGTCCTACAAAAAATAGCGCAAAGGCGAGTATTGATTATTTAAATGAAGCGGTCTCTTTTATAAAGAGTGGCTCTGCCGATTGCTTAGTGACCGCGCCTATTTCAAAAGAGAATGTTTCTGCTTTAGGGTTTTCATGGCCTGGCCATACCGAATTTTTAGCTGATGCTTTTGGCCGCCGCTTTGTTGAGATGGTTTTTGTTTCCGAGCGCCTAAAAGTAATTTTATTGACGCGGCATATAGCTTTAAAAGATGTAGCGAAAGTTATTTCAAAAAAACGCATAAAAGAATGCGCGAGCCTGGCGTTGGAGCTATTGAGAGATAATTTTAAGATACGACACCCAAAGATCGCTGTGTGCGGCCTTAATCCTCACGCTGGCGAAGCCGGCCTTTTTGGAAGCGAGGAGAAGGTTGTCATAGCGCCTGCTATTAAAGAGCTAAATATCAGATGGGGAAGCCATTTCTACGGGCCATATGCCGCTGATACGGTTTTTAAAAAGGCCTATGAAGGTGGATTTGATATGGTGGTAGCTATGTATCATGACCAGGGCCTTATCCCTTTTAAGCTAATGGAATTTCAGGAAGGTGTCCATTTGACCGCGGGCCTGGGCTTTATCAGGACTTCACCTGTCCACGGCACGGCATTTGATATAGCCGGAAAAAATATTGCCGACCATAGGCCTATGGCCAGCGCTATGCGCCTTGCCTACACTTTAACTAAGAATACCTTTTAAATGTTGAGCGCATATAGCGTAATTCCACTCAAGCGTTTCGGGCAAAACTTCCTTATAGACGATAATATTACCAGAAAGATACGCGATGCTGTTTTTCTGAATACCGGCAAAACCAAAGCGGCTAAGGATTACGTGCTTGAAATAGGCCCGGGCAGCGGGGCTTTGACTAATTTTTTGCAGAAGAAGTCAAAAAGGCTTATAGCTGTTGAAGTTGATAGGGTATTATGTTCCGCGTTAAAGCGTGATTTTGGAAAATTCAAGAATACTCAGATCGTCTGTTCGGATATATTAAAATTTGATCTTGGCGCTTATTTGAAAAGATCAAAAATAAATAATTTAAAAGTTGTGGCTAATCTGCCGTATTACATTACAACGCCTATCATAGAGTATTTATTTAAGCACCTGAAGAGTATCAGTGATATTTTTATCACTGTCCAGAAGGAAGTAGCCGCGCGAATGGTGGCTCATCACAAGACAAAAGACTATGGTGCCTTTACTTGTTTTGTAAATTATTTTTGTAAACCTACTATCCTTTTTAAGATAAAAAAAGATTCTTTTTGGCCTGTTCCTAAAATAGACTCATGTTTTATCAGGCTTTTGCCTCATCGCGACCCCAAGAAGTTATACAACCTGAGTTGCGAAGAGTTATTTTTTAAAGTCGTTCGCGCTGGTTTTGGCCAAAGAAGAAAACAGCTCCTTAATCCTTTGTCAAACATTGTCCCTAAGGATGTTTTAAAAAAAATAATTCCTGGCGGTATTTTGTCTTCAAGAGCGGAAGACCTGAGCCTTGAGGATTTTGTATACCTTTCTAATCTATTGAATGACGCAAAAGTAATGGAAGGTTCTTTAAGCGCACGATCAGGAACTTTTTGGCAAAAGTCTGCAGGCCTGCCTGTCCGGCAGGCAGGGAGTTAGGGCGAAGTGCCCGACATAATGCCGGGCGAAACGAGCGAGCCCTAAACCGCAGCAGACGGCGAAAAGTTCCGTGGGCAAAGAAACTTTCATTACTTTTGCGTAACATAATGATTTTTGACTTTTCAAAAAAGCAATGATATATTATAAGTTCATTCAGGCAAGCCTTTGGTCATATTATTAATCAATAACATGATCAAGATCTTACGAATATTTAGATTATTAACGAAATAACCTATTAAGATGGATCATGCGTATTTCAAAGGATGATGTCAAAAATATAGCAAATTTGGCCCGGCTGGGGCTTACTGATATTGAAGTGGAGAGCCTGCAAGTCCAGCTTGAAGTGATCTTAGAATACATTGATAAGCTTAAAAAAGTAGACGTTTCAAAGACGCATGCTTTAACTAACGCGCTTTATGTAAAGAACGTCTATAGGCCCGATATCCCTAAGGCATCCCTGGACCCGAGTAAAGTCATGCCGTTATCTCCGGCGCGCGAAGGAAACTTTTTTAAAGTCCCTAAAATAATAGAATGAAGCTTAATTTTTTAACAGCCCATGAATTACAAGGTTTATTAGCAGCCAAGAAGATCGAGCCTGTCCAGATACTTGCCGATATAGAAGAACGCTGCCGTATAGTTGAGCCTAAGATCAGAGCATACGCGCGTGCTCCATTTTTCAGAAAAATTTCTTCTGAGAGCCGGCTTCAGGGTGAATTAAGCGGAATTCCAGCGGTCATTAAAGACAATATTTGTAGTGATGGGGATCTGACAGAGTGTTGCTCGCGTATACTTGAGGGATTTAGGCCTCCTTATGACGCGACTGTGGTTGAAAAACTAAAGGGCAACGGTAGTTTTATTATGGCCAAGGCGAATATGGATGAGTTTGCTTTTGGTTCGTCTTGCGAGACATCGTGTTTTTATCCGACGCGTAATCCTTGGAATACTGATCACGTGCCGGGAGGCTCTTCAGGGGGCGCGGCCGCGAGCGTTGCCGCGGATGAGGCTATTTTTTCACTCGGGTCAGATACAGGAGGGTCCATCAGGCAGCCCGCGGCTTTATGCGGTGTCGTAGGGTTAAAGCCTACTTATGGCCGTGTTTCACGCTATGGCCTTATTGCTTTCGCCTCAAGCCTTGACCAGATCGGGCCTTTGACAAAGGATGTGCGAGACAACGCGCTTCTTTTAAAGATCATATCAGGGCATGACGAGAAAGACTCCACGTCCGCGGATATGCCTGTTCCTGATTATCCTGCTTTGTTGGAAAAAGACGTCAGGGGCATGCGCGTAGCAATACCACGCGAATATTTTGTAGAAGGCATGGATCCCGAGATCCGTCAGTCTCTGACTGAGGCCAAAAATAAATTAGGATCTTTAGGCGTCAGTTTCGGCGAGGTGAGCTTGCCCCATACGGAGTACGCCGTAGCAGTCTACTATATCATCGCGACAGCAGAGGCTTCTTCAAACCTGGCGCGTTTTGACGGTGTCCAGTATGGTTTAAGGAATAGCGAGAAAACAAATTCAGGCCAGCCGCCTCTTATATCTATGTATAAAGAAACAAGGGGTAGAGGGTTTGGCGCTGAGGCTAAGAGAAGGATAACATTAGGGACTTATGTCCTTTCAAGCGGCTATTATGACGCTTATTATCTGAGGGCTTCAAAGGTGAGGGCGCTTATTAAAGATGATTTTGACAAGGTTTTCAAAGAATTTGACCTTATTCTGACACCGACGTCTCCTACAGCCGCTTTTAAGCTGGGGGAGAAAACTAATGACCCGTTAAACATGTATCTTTCCGATATCTATACGATCTCGGCAAACCTGGCAGGTATCCCTGCTATTTCTTTACCGTGCGGCCTGACAAAAAAAGGGTTGCCTATAGGTATGCAGGTCTTGGGCAAGCCTTTTGGCGAGGAAGATATATTTCGTCTCGCCTACCAGTATGAACAGAATACGGCTTGGCATAAGGAAAAACCAAAGTTATAAATAGGGCTGGGTAGTGGCTAAAGACATGGCCCAAAGGTAGTCTTATTATGAAATACGAAGCGGTCATAGGGCTGGAAGTGCATGTGCAGCTAAAAACAAAGACTAAAGCTTTCTGTGGCTGTGTTAATGAATTTGGATCAAAGGAGAACACTAATATTTGTCCGGTATGCCTGGGCCTTCCGGGATCTCTGCCTGTTCTGAACGAAAAGGCTTATAAAATGTCAATGAAGGTTGGTTTGGCCTTGGATTGTGTACCTAGACAATGTGTCAAATTTGACCGCAAGAATTATTTTTACCCTGATCTTCCGAAAAATTTCCAAATTTCTCAATATGACATGCCATTCGCTGAAAACGGCGCTTTGGATATATATGTAAACGGCCAGGACAAAAAGATCCGTATCAAAAGGGTCCATCTTGAAGAAGACGCTGGCAAATTGATGCATCCTGAAGGCGAGTCCTATAGCTTAGTTGATTTCAACCGCGCAGGCGCGCCCCTGCTGGAGATCGTCAGTGAACCTGATATGCATTCTCCGGATGACGCTTATCAGTATTTAACAGATCTTAAGCTTATCATTCAGTATCTGGATATTTCGGATTGTGATATGGAGAAGGGCAGTCTGCGTTGCGATGCCAATATTTCGTTAAGGCCTGAGGGCCAGGTTAAGTTAGGCACAAAGGCTGAGCTTAAGAACATGAATTCTTTTAAGGCTATAAAGGCAGCTTTAACTTATGAGATCAAGCGCCAGGAAAAAATATTGGAGAATAAAGAGCCTATAGCCCAGGAGACGCGGCTGTGGGATGAGGAAAAAGAACAGACCATTCTCATGCGCTCTAAAGAGGAGGCTCATGATTACAGGTATTTCCCTGAGCCTGATCTTCCTATCTTTGATTTGGCTGGTGAAGAGATCCAGGACATAATGGATACCTTGCCGGAGTTGCCCAAAGCTAAGCTTGGCAGATTTATGGGTTCTTATGGTTTTTCACAAAAAGACGCGGCTGTCATTATATCAAGCAAGGGCCTGGCGGATTATTTTGAATCGTGCCTTAAATTTTTTAATGCACCTAAGCCAGTGGCTAATTGGTTGGCCGGCCCGGTGTTTTCAGAAATGAATTCAAGGAATATATCTATCGTTTCTTTAGGGTTAGCCCCGGAACACTTAGCTAAGCTTATCAGCCGTGTGGAAGACGGTTCAATAAGCCGGCTTGTTGCTAAAGACGTTCTCTCAGTTATGTTGAAAACTTCTCAGGGCCCGGATGCGATCATAAAAGATAAAGGCCTGCAACAGGTTTCTGGAGCCAGTGAATTGAACAAGATAATAGATGAGGCTATCGCTAATAATAAAAAATCGGTTGACGATTATTTATCCGGCAAGGAGAACGCGCTTATGTTCTTAGTCGGCCAGGTTATGAAGTTGTCATCGGGTAAGGCAAACCCTAAGGCTGTAAAAGATATGATGACGGAAAGGTTGAAAAAATGCTAAAGATGTGCCGCAAGGTATTTATTTTTTTCTGCGTCGCGTTTTTTTTAGCGTCCCTTTCTAGCCTGGCAATTTCAGGCATTGACCGTTCCAAAAAGAGTGGTTCGTATAAAGAACTGGATCTTTTTGCCGATGCCCTGGCTGTTATCCAGGCGCAGTATGCGGACGATACTAAACCAAAGGATCTTATTTATGGCGCCATGGCCGGTATGCTGGATCATCTTGACCCGCACAGCCAGTTTTTGCCGCCCGAAGAATATGAAGAACTTAAAGTGGAGACTGAAGGAAAATTCGGGGGTATAGGCATTGAGATCACGGTCAAGGATAATTTAGTCACTGTTATCACGCCTATTGAGGATACACCGGCATGGGAAGCAGGCCTGCAAACCAACGACCGTATCGTAAAAATAGATGATGTTGTCATTAGAAATTTTACTCTTAACGAAGCTGTCAAGAAGCTAAGGGGCAAGCCGGGCGCTGAGGTCAACGTGGTAATTTGGCGCGAGAAAGAGAACAAACTTCATTCTTATAAGATAAAAAGGGCCATTATTGCCATAAAAGATATTAAGGAGGCAAAGATATTAGAAGATCATATCGCCTATCTTAAGCTTGTTGAGTTCAGGGAAGATACGCCGAAAGAATTAGATCGCGCCCTTAAAGGCCTAAATAAACTGGGTATGGATAGCCTGGTGCTTGACCTAAGGAACAATCCAGGAGGCCTCTTGGATATGGCAATAGCCACGTGCGAGATGTTTTTGCCTAAAGGGGCTCTTATTGTTTCTATTAAGGGGCGAGATATAAAACAAAACGCGGAATATAAAGCAAATCTTAAAACGCCTTATGCGGTAATGCCGTTGGTCCTTCTCGTCAACGAAGGCAGCGCGTCAGGCAGTGAGATAGTCGCGGGCGCGCTGCAGGATAATCAACGGGCGATCATTCTGGGCGTTACAACGTTTGGCAAGGGTTCTGTGCAGACGGTCTTTCCCTTAAAAGATGGTTCCGCGTTAAAACTGACAACCAGCCGCTATTTTACGCCTAAGGGCATATCAATTCACCAGAAGGGCATTACACCGGACATCGTCGTTGGATCTAAAGAGCCTGTTGATGTTGTCAAAGAAGCCGTGTCAAAAGATGATGCAAAGGCTTATGAGGCTATTTTTGAAGGCGTGGAAGATAAAAAATTGAAAAGTGAGTCTGGGCCGCGGCCATTACAAGAATTTCATAAGGAAGCGCATGTTTCAGACCCGGCCTTGGAGCGCGCTGTTGATATATTAAAAAGCCTGAAGATCTATAAAAGTTTTGTTAAATAAATGAATGCTCCTTGCTTAGATAGCCATAAATTTTAAGCTATCTCGCTTATAATTTACCACGTAAGCTACGGGGTTATCTCGTTAGGTATAAATACCTATAATAATAGGCAAGATTAACCTGCAATGGTCAAAATCAATGAACAATTTTAAAAATTTTGTCATCATAGTTTTGTCTTCGATCATTATCATTCAATCCGCTTTTTTGATATATTTATTAAGGAATGGATCTCAGCCCGGTAGAAAAAAGGCACGCCCTGCCGCGATAGCCGCGCCAGTGAAGGAGAAAGAACGGACTGAGCGCGCGCCTGAGCCAGAAGCCATTCTTAAAGAACGCCTGGCGCCTGAGACTGCCGTAAAACCTAAGATGAGATTAGGTAGGATCGCCATTGTCTTGGATGATTGGGGTTATAATCTTAGGAACAGGGATTTCATTACTGATAATGATTTTAGCCTGACGCTTTCTATTTTGCCTTTTAAGCCTTTTTCAACAGAGGCTGCGCGCCTGGCGCATAGTAAAAATAAGGATGTCATAGTACACATGCCTATGGAGCCTCATAATAAGGCTGATTATAGCCTTGAAGAGAAGACACTTCTGACGACTATGGATAGGGATAAAGTATTAAATATGCTTGATCAGGCCTTTGAGTCTGTTCCTTATGCCTGCGGTGTAAGCAATCATATGGGATCAATGGCAACGGAAAACGCGCGATTGATGAAGATAGTACTTGGTTATTTAAGAAAGCGCGAAATGTTTTTTTTGGACAGCCTTGTCACACCCCGCAGCGTTTGCCGTAAATTAGCTCAGAGTTTAAAGTTAAGATATGCCCAGAGGGATGTTTTTATTGATAATGAAAGTGACCGGGTGTATATCCGCGCTCAGCTTGTGAAACTTTCCGTAATGGCAAAGAACAGAGGTGTGGCGGTGGGCATAGGGCATGATAGGGTAAACACTATAGCTGTTTTAAGAGAAGTCATACCCGAATTTAGAGCGCAAGGATATGAGTTCGTCAATCTTTCAGAGGTCGTAGAGTAGGATTGAGCAGATTTATAGAGAGATGCAAAAGCAATGGAAGATCCTTTAAGCGCACGATCATGTATTTTTTGGCAAGAGTCTGCAAGCCTGCCTGCCGGTAGGCAGGGGAATTGCATTTTAGCTGTAGCGGCATGTTCTTTGGAGCGTAACAGTGAAAATGCAGATCGCAGCAGACGGCAAAAAATACCGTGCGCAAAGAAGCTTCCATCACTTTAGCCTAAGTCAATAGTATGATAGTATTAGGTATAGAATCTTCCTGCGATGAAACGTGCGCCGCGGTCGTCAAAGACTCAAGCGTGGTCCTTTCCAACGTTGTCGCCTCAAGCCTTAAATTTCACTCATTTTATGGCGGCGTTATACCTGAGATAGCTTCACGCGCTCATCTTGGATCTATATGTGTTGTTGTTGATGCCGCTTTAAAAAAAGCGAGAGTCAGGAAGCAGGATATAGATCTTATAGCCGCGACGCAGGGCCCAGGGCTCATAGGTTCGCTTCTTGTGGGCATATCTTTTGCCAGGGGCTTAAGCATGGGCTGGAAACTTCCGCTCATGTTCGTTGATCACGTCAGGGCTCATTTATACGCGGCTTTTATTAAACACAAGGATGTTCCTTTTCCTTTTGTGGGGCTTGTCGTTTCAGGAGGCCACACAAGCCTATACAAGGTTAGTTCTTTGTCTCGCGAAGAGCTTGTTGGGTCAACGCGCGATGATGCCGCGGGCGAGGCATTTGATAAGGCCGCAAAAATGCTTGGATTGGGTTATCCCGGAGGGCCGGTCATTGAAAAAATGGCTCAAAAAGGAGACTCAGCAGCCTTTGCTTTTCGGTGTGGTTGCGGCCCGGGCCTTGACTTCAGTTTTAGCGGGATAAAGACAGCGGTCCTATATAAAATCCAGGAATTAAAAAAGATATATGGTGAAGTTTCATATGAGAGGAAGGCGGATATCTGCGCGTCTTTTCAGAAAGCCGTTGTCAGTGATATTGTAAATAAGGCCACGCTGTGTATTAAGAACGCGGATGCAAAGGCCCTTGTTGCCGGAGGGGGTGTAGTTTCTAACAATATTTTGAGAGATTCTCTATCTGCCGTGTCCCGAAAGCATGGATTTGAGCTCTATATCGCTGACAAGGATTATTGTTTGGATAACGCGGCCATGGTAGCCAGTTTTGGCGGAAGGCTTTTTAAAAGAGGAAGGAAGGGTAAAAGATGATCACGGATAATGAGATGATGCTCAGGCTCTTAGTCGCTTTTGTATTGAGCGGCCTTATAGGCCTTGAAAGGGAGACCGCCAGGCATGAGGCAGGCTTGCGTACTCACATCCTTGTCTGCCTTGGCTCGACGTTGATTATGTTGACATCGCTGCATGTTTTTGATATATATAAGGCACAAGCCACATTGGACCCTACGCGTATCGCGGCAGGTGTAGTTACAGGCATAGGTTTTCTTGGAGCAGGAGCTATCATGCGCTCCAATATAGGGATCCGGGGCCTGACAACAGCTTCAAGCCTATGGGTGGTATCCGCGCTTGGTTTGAGTGTCGGTTGTGGTTTTTTTAAGACTTCTATTTTTGTGACGACGCTTGTCTTAGCGGTGCTTTTATTTTTAAGAAAATTTGAGAACGTATTATTTAAAAAGGGAGGTGCTTATGGCTCTCAGAGACAAGAGGAAAGAGATTGAAGAGCGAGTCATAACTGTTGATTCTGCTATGCAGGGCAGCCTTTCTTTTAAGGATGCCGTTCATTTGCGCATTAACGGAAAATTTGAAGGCACACTTGAGGTCAGGGGTCAGCTTGAGATAGGTGAAAGCGCGATAGTGGATGCTACGATCTCAGGAGACGATATCCTGATAGCCGGTAAAGTGAAGGGCCAGATATCGGCTTCAAAAAGGGTTACTCTTCTTGAGCGGTCAATATTGGAAGGAGACCTAAAGACTCCTGTCCTGATCATATCCGAGGGTGCTCTTTTTCAGGGTAAATGCACAATGTTAGGTGATATTTTTGATACGGAAACTCTTGCCAAGTATCTTGAGGTGGACCTGAACACCATTGTGGATTGGGCAAGTTCAGGCAAGATACCTGCATTTAAGGATTCTAATATTTGGAAGTTTGAACGTAAGAAGATAGATGAGTGGGTCGCCGCCGGAAAGATAGGTTGATAATATGACATCAAAACTTTTGACTATCAGGGAAGTGGCAAGTTATTTTAATATCACTGAAAAAGAGGTTATTGATCTGGCTGAGAGCGGAGATATACCCGCGTATAAGGTAGGAGGCGTGTTTTTAAGGTTTAAAAAAGAGCAGTTAGACCAGATAAGGCATAAAGTAAAGCCTGATCAGTCGCTAATCTCTATTGAAGGGACGCATCCTGAAAGGATGAGGGATTTTCTTTACCATTATGATTTTTATATTTTGTCCCTCATTATCGTTTTCTTCCTGCTTTATTTCATAGTCAGGTTATGACCCTGAAAAAATACGTTGATCTTGGTTTTGCCTGCGTTGATACCGATAGGCAAAAGAGACGGGGTTTTCCCGAAGTTGTTTTTTGCCAGCGTAAGACGAAGTCTGAGATCCTGCGCATCGCGGAGGAACTTAATAAACAAAAAGGCTCGCCGCTTCTTCTTACCCGCCTAAAAGTATCTATCTATCGTTACCTTAAGAAAAGGATACCTGGCCTTAAATATAATGAAAAAGCAAAGCTTGCTTATCGTTTTGCGAATAATACTCATCGTTACGCAGGAGAGGTATTGATAGTGACGGCCGGAACGAGCGACATACCTGTAGCTGAGGAAGCGGCCCTGACCCTGGAGCTTATGGGTTCAGGAGTGCGCAAACTCTACGATGTCGGAGTCGCGGGAGTGCATAGGTTGCTTGATAAAAAAGAAATATTGTCAAAAGCTTCGTGTATTATAGTTGTCGCAGGCATGGAAGGCGCTTTGGCAAGCTTGGTGAGCGGCCTGGTAAAAGCTCCGGTGATAGCCGTGCCTACTAGCTGCGGGTATGGTGCGAGTTTCGGAGGTTTGTCAGCGTTATTGACAATGCTTAATAGTTGTTCGCCTGGCATAGCTGTTATAAATATAGACAATGGTTTCGGAGCCGGGTATTTTGCCGGCCTTGTGAATCGTCTAAAGGCATGAAAACACTTTATTTTGATCTCATTGGTGGTATTAGCGGCGATATGACAGTTGCCTCGTTGCTTGATCTTGGCGTGAGTTTCAATTTTTTAAAGCGCGAATTGAAAAAAATATCCGTGGGGGGTTATCGTTTAGAGAAGGGGCACGCGCAAAGGGGGCACGTTAAGGCGGCCTTATTTAGTGTTATAGTAAGCTCGCTCAAGAACTATTCCTACCTTCAGATCGTAAAACTGATCAAAGCGAGCCGTCTTTCAGGCGAGGTCAAAACAAATATATTAAGGGTTTATGAAGCCTTAGCCAAAGCTGAAAGAATCGCGCACGGCCATAGGCACGGCGGCCTGGATCTTAAGCAGCTTGGCGATATTGATTCTATTATTGATATCGCGGCAGCTTGCATAGCGTTGGAAAAAATAGGCGCGCGCGAAATATTCTATTCCGTTATACCGGTAAATAAAGCGATAGCGCCTGCCACTCTTGAACTTATTAAGGAAAAGAAAGTATATTTTACAGGATCATTATACGAAAATGTCACGCCAACGGGCATGGCCATACTTTCTGTTTTTGGGAAACAGATAGATACTTCTTTTAAAAATATTTTCTTAATTGAGCGATGCGGATACGGGGCAGGTTGCGCGGATCCGGTAGAATGCTCAAATGTCCTGCGAGCCGTTGTTCTTAAAAGGCCAGCGCCTGCCATGGAAACGGATGAGGCCTTGGTAATTGAGTCAAATATTGATGATATGAACCCGCAATTCTTTGACTATCTTTTTGAGAAGCTGTTTGAAGCCGGGGCAATGGATGTATTTATTGAAAACGTAATCATGAAAAAGACAAGGCCTGGTTTTTTATTAACTATATTGTCAAATGCCGAAAATTTAGGTAAGATATCAGCGCTTGTCTTAAGTCAGACCAGCTCTATCGGCCTGAGGTTTTATCCTGTCCAAAGGTTAAAGCTCTCGCGTAGAATAGAGCATGTTGCTTATATGGGAATTAAGGCTAGAGTAAAACTTGCCTATCTGCCGTCAGGAGGCTTGAAGGTATCGCCAGAATATGAGGATTGCAAGATCCTGGCAAAAAAGACGAATGAACCAATTTCAAAGATCTATAATGATCTTAAAAAGAAGGCGGAATTAAAATGGCGCTCTCGGGTTTAGATATCTATAAGCTGCTGCCTAGGACGAATTGCAAAAAATGCGGTTTTCAGACATGCCTCGCGTTCGCGATGCAACTAGCAAAGAAAGCCGTCGCGTTGGATAAATGTTCTTTTGTTTCGGGCGAAGTCCGCGCAATTTTAGAGGCGGCGTCACAGCCAGCCATTCGGAAGGTTGAGATAGGTACCGGAGAGCAAAAATGCCTTGTCGGTAATGAGACAGTGCTTTTCCGGCACGAAGAGAAATTTTATCATCCTACGGCCATAGGATTTATTATTGAAGATGATATGGCTCCTGTGGAATTAGTGAACGCGTTGGATGAAGTACAGCGGTTAAGTTTTGAACGCGTTGGCCAAAAAATAGGAGTTGAGCTTATCGCGCTGAGGGAAAAGTCGCGCGATAAGCAGCAGTTCGTAAAAATGCTTAATGTTGTGATCAACAAGACTCAGCTTGGGATAGTTCTTATGCCCGATTCAATTGAGAGTTTGAGGCCTGCTTTAGAAATATGCGCCGGCCGCAGGCCGCTTGTGTACTGCAACGAGCCGCGCGAGATGGATGCTTTCATTTCTATATGCAAGGAATATAAAGTACCATTGGCTTTTAAGGCTAAAAGCCTGGATGATTTTTCTAATGCCTCAAAAAGGGCGATACAACAGGGACAGGCTGACCTGGTGTTTCACGTGAGTTCCGAGACCGCCAGCGAATGCTTATGGCAGTTGACGCAGATCCGCAGGCTTTCAATTAAAAAGAACGAGCGAAGCCTGGGGTTTCCAACCATGGCAATCATAGAAGATGAAGATGAGCCTAAAGGAGCTGCGCAAGCCGCGGGCCATATTGTTAAATATGCCAGTATTGTCTTGTTAAAGACAAGAAAACCTGAATATGTGCTGCCTCTTTTGACACTGCGGCAGAATATTTTTACAGACCCGCAAAAACCTTTGCAGGTTGAGTCAAAAGTCTATCCTGTGGGTTTGGTGAATGATCGTTCTCCGGTCCTTGTCACGACAAATTTTTCGTTGACCTATTACACGGTTCTGGGCGAAATAGAATCAAGCCGGGTCCCGGCGCATCTTATTTGTCTTGATACGGAAGGGATGTCCGTTTTGACAGCCTGGGCAGCTGAGAAATTCACCCCGGAGAGGATATCTGATACTCTTATTAAATTTAAATTATCTGATATAGTAAAACATAAGGATCTTATAATACCGGGCTACGTGGCGATGATGAGCGGTGACTTAGAAGAGAAGTCAGGATGGAATATCCTTGTTGGGCCCCGCGAAGCTGCAGGCCTGCCGTCGTTTCTGAAAAATTTGAGCGTCTGATCATGGAAAAACATATTGTTATTTTTTATCCAGATAATAAAAAGGCCGTTGTAGACCCCGGCACCACTATTCTCGCGGCGGCCATATCGGCGCATATACATCTTAATTCAAGCTGCGGCGGAGACGGCGTTTGCGGTAAGTGCCGCGTCATCGTAAGATCAGGCAGTGTGCATGCGGAGCCTTCCGGGAGGATGACTCCGGATGATAGAAAATGCGGGGCCTATCTCGCCTGTCAGGCTTTAGTCGAATCTGATATAGAGGTTGATATACCTCCTGGATCCCGCCTTGATATGAGCGCGTTAAGCAAAGAAGAACTTGAATTGAGGCTACGCGATGTTTATAGCAAAGCGGAAGATATATCAGAGGCTATGCCGCAGTTAGGCGTAGGGTTATTCCAATACGGCCCGCTGGTAGTTAAATCATACTTTGAATTGCTTAAGCCGAATTTTGATGACAAATTAAGCGACTTAGAAAGGGTCCAGAGGGCTATTGAAGAACAAATAGGCCCGCGCCCTATTCATACCGGATTAGCAAATATCAGGCGCCTTGGGCCTTTGCTGCGCGCGAGCGGCTGGTCGATCACGGTCGGCCTCGCGCAAAACGATGAGGCTGTTGAGATAATCTCTATTGAGCCGCAAGACAGGTCAAAAAATAATTTTGGCTTTGCTTTTGATATCGGGACAACGACTGTCTCGGGTTCATTCGTGGACCTTAATTTAAAGAAGGCACTTGGCACTAAGGCCGCGTATAACAGGCAGGCGGCCTTTGGTTCCGATGTCATTACGCGCATCATCTATGCCCAGGCAGAAGACGGCCTTGAGAAACTGCATCACGCGGTAGTGGACCTGATCAACGAGATGATAGAGGCTTTTATAGATGAATTTAAAGTGGACCTAAACGATGTGACGTGCCTTTCTGTCGCGGGTAACACAACGATGATACATCTGTTATTGCGCATAGACCCTAAGCATATCAGGCAGGAACCTTATGTGCCTACGGCCAATATTATCCCAGTTTTGAAGGCGCACGAAGTAGGCATAAAGATAAATCCGCATGGATTATTATATTGCCTTCCGGGCGTAGCCAGTTATGTGGGAGCTGATATAACGGCAGGTGTTTTATCTTGCGATATGCATAGGTCTAAAGAGGTCAATCTTCTTATAGATATAGGAACGAATGGCGAGATAGTTTTGGGCAGTTCTGATTGGTTGATGAGCTGCGCGGCATCCGCAGGCCCGGCGTTTGAAGGCAGTGGTATGTCTTGCGGCGTGCGCGCTGTCAGAGGCGCTATCCAGGGAGTAAAAATAACTGAAAAGCTGGACGCGGTTGTTTCAACAATATGCGCTGATAAGCCGCGTGGTATTTGCGGTTCCGGTTACATAGAGCTGGTCAGTGAACTTTTAAAACGTGGGGCGCTTGATAAGAACGGAAAGATAAACGCCAATGTCCGCAATAAGAGGATAAGAAAAGGTGAGTCAGGTTATGAGTATGTTGTCTCATACGCGGGTGATACGGCAATAGGCCAGGATATTGTCATTACGGAAGCTGACCTTGATAATTTAAAAAGGGCAAAGGCAGCTATCTATTCCGGTATATCTATCCTGGTGCGCCATATGGATATGGCAATTAATGATATCAATGCGATCTTTATAGCTGGCGGTTTCGGGACGTCGCTTAATATTGAAAGCGCTGTCGCGATAGGCCTTATTCCGGATCTGCCCAGAGAAAAATATATTTTTGTAGGTAATAGTTCATTGGCAGGCGCCAGGCAAGCACTTTTATCGTGTCAGGCCCTAAAGACCGCGCAAGCCGTTTCCAAAAACATTACTTATTTTGAATTATCCACAGACCCAAAATATATGGATGAATATATGGCGGCGTTGTTTTTCCCGCATACGGATTCGGGATTATTTCCTTCGGTCAAATATTGAGCACACTAATGTGCGCCGAAGGCGCATACAGCGAAATACCGATACCAGCAAACAGATCGTTTTGAGATCTGCGAAGCTATTTGGTATCGGTATCTAGAGCGCAATTTATGGGTGATGTTATAGTAGTTGCTGGAAAAGGAGGGACAGGCAAGACCACTGTTTGCGCGTGCCTGACCCTTATGTTGGCAAAAAGAAGATCAGGCTCCGTGCTCGCGGTGGATGCTGATCCGAACAGCAATCTTTCTGAAGCCTTAGGTATCGCGGCCGTGGGCACCATCTCAGGCATTATAGATCAGGTCGCGAAAGATCCTGAAAGCGTTCCTAAAAATATGGGCAAGGACGCTTTTATTGAATACAAGATCAACAGCGACATCTCTGAGAACGACGGGTTTGATCTACTTGTGATGGGCAGGCCGGAAGGCCCGGGCTGTTATTGTTATATTAACAATGTTCTGCGTAATTGCTTAGGTAAACTTATATCGCATTACCGTTTTGTCGTAATAGATAATGAAGCTGGTATGGAACATTTTTCAAGGAAGACTATGCGTTCCTGCGATCAGCTGTTGGCAGTATCAGATCAGACGCAGGCAGGGCTTAGGAGCGCTAAAAGGATATTGTCCTTAATAAACGAGCTTGGCATATCGGCTAAGCGCAGATTTTTGATCGTTAACAAATATGTAGAAAAAGAAAATAACAAAGATCTAAAAAATGAGTTTGGTGTTAACGAAGTTTTTACAATTCCGTTTGACGAGCAGCTTCTTCGCTTGAGCGTTGACAATGGATCCATTTCTGGCCTTACAAAAAATTCAGAAGTGATCAGGACAATTGAAAGAATAGGGGAAAAATTATGGCCGATGAGTTGAAGTTGTTGGAAAAATGGAGCCTTAAGGTGCACGAGGTTAAACTCGGCGCGGGCCCATCTGCCGGCGGCAGCAGGGAGATCATTTTTAATATCGGCGGGCAGAGTTCATTTCCTTTTTTATTCAAGGAAGGGGATATTCCCAATCGGCCTCTTATCGCGGCGGAAGTATTGGATTGCGTTGAAGATGACTGGCCCGTTGGCCTGCGAACAGATCTCGCGTCTGTTTCAAAAGATCCGGTTGAATGGGCGCGTAAGATGGCCTCTGACTCAGGCGCTGACCTTGTCTGTTTGAAATTACAAGGGCTGCATCCTGATCTCGGCAATAAGCCGGTCAAGGACGCCATGGCGCTCGTTGAGGCTGTGCTAAAAAATATCAAAACGCCGTTGATAATATTAGGATGCGGCAGCGCGGATAAAGATAATGAAGTCTTACCTGCTATTTCAGAAGCGACAAAAGGTGAGAGGCTGCTTTTTGGAGATGTAGTCTCGGAGAATTATAAGACTTTGGCAGCGGCTTGTATCGCGGATGGCCACAATATCATCGCTGAATCACCGATAGACGTCAATATCGCTAAACAATTGAACATTCTGCTCTCGGATATAGGCATGCCGCTGGATAGGATAGTCATCAATCCCACCATAGGCGCTCTAGGCTATGGTTTGGAGTATGCTTACTCTATAATGGAGAGGGCTAAAAGCGCAGCTCTTGCGGGAGATAAGATGCTGGCTATGCCGTTTATATGTTTTGTTGGCCAAGAGTCCTGGCGCGCGAAAGAAGCGAAAGTTTCTCTGAATGATTTTCCACAGGGTGGTAACGCGCGAATGCGAGGCATCATGTGGGAAGTCGTGACAGCTATGGCGATGGTTGAGGCAGGCGCGGATATATTGACCATGCGCCATCCCGAGGCGATAAAAATAGTAAAAAGTGCCATAACAGATCTGATGAAAAGGTAATATGTTCATAATAGGCGAATTGATAAATGGCATGGATCAAAGGGTTGCAGCTGCCATTAAGGAAAAAAACAAGGATTTTATCAGGTCGCTGGCGCGCAAGCAAGTGGATGCTGGAGCTGACGCGTTGGATGTTAACTGCGGGCCCGCGTCGCGCGACGCGGCAGGAGATATGCGCTGGCTAGTAGAGACTATCCGGAAAGAAGCCTCTTGTGTGCTGTGCCTTGATAGCACAAAACCTGAGGCTATTGAGGCCGGATTGGAGGCGAGCGCTCATAAGTGCGTAATTAATTCAACGTCAGCTGATATCTCTAGGCTTGAGGTTTATTGCGCCATGGCAAAAAAATATAAAGCGTTTTTGGTAGCGCTTGTTATGGATCGCAAGGGTGTGCCGCAGGACAAAGACGGAAAGCTGGAATTGGCAGCGCAAATTTTGAACTTCGCGCAGGAAAATGGTTTTCCTTTAGACGAGCTTTATCTGGACCCTATACTCCTGCCGATAAATGTCGCGCAGAACCAGCTTTTTGGTATATTGGAACTTATAAAAGATTTTAAGTCGCTGTCTACGCCTGCGCCTAAAACTCTATTAGGGTTAAGCAATGTTTCTCAGGGGTCTAAAAAGAGGAAGCTTATCAATAGGACTTTCCTTGTGATGGCCTCAGCGTATGGCCTTGACGCGGCAATTTTAGATCCTCTTGATCAAGAGTTGACGCGTTCTTTGATAACTTCAGAGCTTATCCTTAATAAAAGCATATATTGCGACGATTTCATTTCAGCATATAATAAGAGTAAGAATATTTAGTGCGGAAAATCCAAATGTATGTAGATATTTAAATCTTTGAGAATATATTGGCGGCGTAACTCAGCCTGATAGAGTAGTCGGCTCATACCCGATTTGTCACTGGTTTAAATCCAGTCGCCGCCACCAAAATTTTAGATGGATGTATAAAAAAATGGGAGGTAACATGGAAGAGAAGTTGAACAATGCAGCGGAGACAGTAGGGGAGGTATCGTTTAAGTTTAAGCTTAAAGATAATAAGTTCATTACGAACACCCTTATTATTTTATTAGCGTTGGTCTTGTATTATTTCTTTTTTCCAAAGTGGGATGTTATCGCTGTAAATACAACGCAGCAAAATAATCCGTCTGTTTATAATACTGTACCGCAGCAACCTGCTATGCCTGGCACTAATATGCCCGTTATTTCTTTAGCCCCGGGTATAGTTAAGATAAACAAAATTTCAGGCCGGGTGTATGCTTGGGTTGGTGATGCGGGCTGGAAGCCGCTGGAAAAAGACAAATATCCTAAGCAATAGTGCGTAGAAAACGCAACACCAGCGCAATACCTTATAAGCGCTGGGTGAATGTTAAGATCCAAGGCTGATGGTATATAAATTCATAGAGCGGTCAAAGGGTGTTGTCATTTTTGCGATCTCTTTGATCGCTCTGGGAAGTTTCAATACTTTCCTTATCATTCTGTCTTTCCTTCTTTTTCCATTAAAGGATTCTTTCTCTGATGTAAAAAACGCGACACCCCAGGGGATGTTATCCATGTCTGTCTTCTGGATATCCTCAATATTGAGCCTCCTCATTTATATCTGCTGGGTTGTTTCGGGAGTCGGAGTTTTGCATTTAAAAGAATGGTCAAGGCGCCTTTTGCGTATCACCATGGGAGTATACACGATCAACATGCTTGTCAATATAGTGCTCAATATTTTTTTGGCAGAAGAGGCGATTTCAACAATACCTGTCAAATTCCTATTTACGGGTATCGTTATTTCAATGGCCTATTATTTGAGCGTTATCTACTTTTTTTCCCATCCGCAGATCGTTAGGCAGTTTAAATTTAAGAGTAGGGAGTATTAGGGGCATCTTGTCATGCTGAATAAAGTTTTAAAGACTATTCAAAGATACAAGATGTTTGAACCGAGAGAAAAGGCGGTCGTGGCTGTTTCCGGCGGCCCGGATTCTATGGCCCTTTTGCATGTTTTGTGCGCGTTAAATGCCCGCCTTTGTTTAAAACTCCACGTCGCTCACCTGGACCATCACTTGAGAAAAGATTCTCATAAAGACCTTATTTTTGTTAAAAAGGCCGCGGAAGAATTGAGAATACCTTTTTTTTGTGCTGTCCTTGATGCCCGCCATATTGAGAAGCAGGCTTCTTTAGAGGACGCGCTTAGAAAATTAAGGTATGATTTTATTCTCGGCGTCTGTAAAAAGACCCGCTCAAAAAAAATAGCCCTTGGGCATACGCAAGATGATCAGGCAGAGACGGTGTTGATGCGGGTATTAAGAGGCAGCGGGTTGCACGGCCTTTCAGCTATTCTGCCCAAGCGCGATCTCTATGACCGTCATGTTGTCAGGCCTCTTATAGAAGTGGCCAAGAAGGACGTTTTAAATTATCTTGCAGCGCATAAAGTTCCTTTCAGGCTGGATATAACTAATTTTGAAGATAAGTTCATGCGAAATAAGATCAGGAATAATCTTTTGCCCTTGCTGGAGGAACAGTATAACCCCAACATAAAGGAATGCCTTTCAAATTTTGCTTTGACTGTTGGTGTTGATTACAGCTATCTTGGCCAAAAGGCGCGTTCATTTTTAAATGCTAACATGAGATCTGGAAAAGCCGGTTGCAAGATAGGCCTTTGTGAACTGCTTAAACTTGATATTGCCCTAAGACGGCTGGCAGTTAGGCAGGCAATAGAGTCGTTGCAGGGGCATCTTAACAAAGTTACCTTTAAGCATTGGCAGGAGATAGACGACTTGCTTGAGGCAAGGCCTTACGGCTCGCAGGTCCACTTGCCCGGATTTATAACTGCCTCAAAGACCAAGGGTTGCCTAAATATTTTCAAAAGATGACTTGCTTTTGAAGTGAGTTTGGCTATAATAATAACACTATGAAAAAAACGCAGATAAATAAAACAAAACCTTCGTTACCCCAGGGGTTTAGGAAAGGTAATATCTCATTTTTGATATGGCTTTTGTTCATTATGGCCACATTTTATCTGATGGGGACGTTCCAGAACGGCGCGGCCGCGCGTCGCGAGCTATCTTATAGTGAGTTTTACAGGGTTTTAAAAGACAATCCTTCCAATCTGCGTTCTGTGAATATGACAGAAGATGTACTCTCCGGAGAGCTTGTAAACGGCACACATTTTTTTGTCAACATACCAGCTGATGATAAGGACCTGTTGGCTTTATTAAGAAGCAATGCGCCTGATTTCGCTGTTAAGCCCGCGAAGACCTTGTGGACGAATATATTGTTTTCTTTAGGGCCAGTCATTCTTTTTATTGGTTTTTTGTGGTATTTCAGTTATCGAGGAGCTGAAGTAGGCAATCGTATATGGTCTTTCGGAAAGATAAAGGCGCGCGCGGGAGGCGAGTCTAAAGAGAAGGTAACTTTCGCGGATGTTGCCGGCGTAGACGAGGCCAAAGAGGAACTGCAGGAAGTCATAGAATTTTTAAAAGACCCTAAAAAATTTCAGAGATTAGGCGGCAAGATACCAAAGGGCGTGCTTTTGGTAGGCCCTCCTGGCTGCGGTAAAACGCTGATAGCCAAGGCTGTGGCCGGCGAAGCAAATGTGCCGTTTTTTAATATAAGCGGCTCGGATTTTGTAGAGATGTTTGTTGGCGTTGGCGCTTCGCGCGTCAGGGACTTGTTTGAGCAAGGCAGAAAGGCCTCTAAACAATTTGGCCGCGGTTCTATTATTTTTATTGATGAAATAGACGCTGTCGGCCGTCTGCGCTTTTCAGGTATTGGCGGAGGCCACGATGAGCGAGAGCAGACATTGAACCAGCTTTTGGTAGAGATGGATGGTTTTGACCCGCAAGAAGGGATAATCCTTATAGCGGCTACTAACAGGCCTGACACGCTTGACCCTGCCCTTCTTCGTCCAGGTAGGTTTGACAGGCATGTGGTCATTGATAGGCCTGATATTAAGGGCCGCGAGGCTATTCTTAAAGTTCACGCGGCAAAGATAAAGATCGGCGAAGATATAAGTCTTGAAGATATAGCGCGCCAGACACCCGGTTTTTCAGGGGCTGATCTGGCGAATCTGTGTAATGAAGCGGCTCTTTTAGCCGCCAGATATGATAAAGAATCTGTAGGAAAAAAGGAGATGGAGTCAGCCATAGAGAGGGTTGTCGCGGGGCCTGAGCGTAAGAGCCGTGTGATAAGCGCTAAAGAAAGGCAGATCGTTGCCTATCATGAGGGCGGCCATTCTTTGGTATCTTTGCTTATACCTGAGGTAGACCCTTTGCACAAAGTCTCTATTATACCCCGAGGTGTGGCAGCATTGGGTTATACATTACAGATGCCTCTTCAGGATAGGTATATCATGACAAAGTCCGAGCTTTTGGGGCGTATTACGGTTCTTTTAGCAGGGCGCGCTTCTGAAAGTTTATATTTTAGCGAGATCACAACCGGCTCTGAAAATGACCTGGATGTGGCGACGCAGATGTCAAGGCGCATGGTATGCGAATTCGGTATGTCAGAGAAAATAGGTTATCTTACGCTAGGCCACCGCGAAGGCTTGGTATTTTTAGGTAAGAACTTATCGGAAGAACGGAACTATAGCGACGATACCGCGAAATTGATAGATGCTGAGATCAAGGCTATTATTGACACCTGTTACATGAGAGCTAAAAAGTTGTTAAGTGAAAATATGGATAAATTGACTCTCTTGGCCAATACATTATTGGAAAAAGAAGTATTGGACGCTTCAGAGGTGAAAAATTTACTTGGTTTTTCTCAAACAACTGCTTAGGCCTGACATGAATCCGTATGTCTTAGCTTTAGAAGGCCCTGATCGTCTGAAGCAAGAATTTGAAAGGATAGGGGTAGACTGGCGGGGATCATCCATAATGGTTCCTAAAGGTTTTACGAGGATAGTAAAAATATCGCGCCTGCCGTCTTTTCTTGCCAATATTTTGAAACAGGAAATGCTCTCTTTAGGGGGAGATGCCGCTTTAAGCCGGGATTCCATAACAGCTAAAGTTAAGAATACGGATTGCTTTATTTTGGGAAACACCGCGCAAATTTCTTCTCTCATAGAGAAACTTAAAAAACAGCCTTTTGGGCTTGCTTTGATCTCTGATCAGATCAAGGATGCCGTAGCGAATTTTGAACGAAAAGTATCTGTTCTTGACCTGTTGGGCAAGAAAGTGCGTTTTGGCCGAAGGACATATATTATGGGCATAGTTAATGTTACGCCGGATTCTTTTAGTAATGATGGTATTCTTGGCGCTGATGCTGAAAGATCTTTTGAATTTGCGCGGAATATTGTCCAAGCCGGAGCTGATATTTTAGATATTGGCGGCGAGTCCACGCGACCGGGTTCAAAAAGGATATTGGCTAAAGAGGAGATTGCCCGAGTTTTGCCTCTTCTGAAGCGCATGAAAGGCCGCTTTTGCGTGCCGGTTTCTATTGATACTACAAAGAGCGAGGTAGCGCATGCTGCTCTGGACCTTGGCGTTGGTATTGTCAATGATATTTCGGCCTTACGTTTTGATAAAAAAATGGCAAAACTGATCGCGCGTTACAAGGCTTGTGTAATTCTTATGCATATGAAAGGTAAGCCTGGCACTATGCAGAATGATCCGAGGTACAAAAATGTCATCGAGGAGATATTGTTATTTTTGTCGCAGGCAGTAAAAAAAGCCCTTGATGCCGGTATAGCAGAGGATAAGATCATTGTTGATCCGGGAATAGGTTTCGGAAAAAAAGTCGCGCACAACTTGGAGATATTGAAGCGGCTTAAAGAATTGAAGAGCCTGGGCAGGCCTATACTGGTGGGCCTTTCGCGCAAAAGTTTTATTGGTAAGATCGTGAACGCTGATGTCGGGCAAAGGGCCTGGGGGACGTCTGCCGCGGTAACCTTTGCCATAGGGCAAGGAGCTGATATCGTGCGCGTGCATGATGTTAAAGATACAAAACAAGTGGTTCTTATGGCTGATGCCTTGTCGCGCGGAGGAAATAATTAATGTTTGAGAGCATATCTTCTTTTTTTGTGGTGTACTGGTCTGTTCTAAAGCCCCTTATAGAGATAACTATCCTCTGGTTTGTATTTTTCAGAATCATGATATTTTTTGAGGGGACGCGCGCTGGCCAGGTCTGGAAAGGTATATTCATCCTGGTTGTCGCGTTCTTTCTCGCCCAGAAATTAGGTTTAAACACTCTTGATTGGATATTGACGAAATTATTTGCTATTTCCGTGATAGCGATCATTGTAATTTTTCAACCTGAGCTTAGATTTGGCTTGGCGCGGTTAGGCCAGCCTCATTTATTCGGCACGGGTTTAAAAGAAGAAGAAATAGACGATCTGATAAGGCAGCTTTCTTCAGCGCTTGTTTATCTTTCCGGTAAGAAAATTGGCGCTCTTATTGCTTTAGAGAGGGAAGATAGGCTGAAAAGTTATATGGATAGCGGAGTTGTAATGGATTCTAAAATAAGCCCGGAATTGCTGGAGACTGTATTTACTCCTTTATCGCCGCTGCATGACGGCGGCCTTGTTATTCAGGGCGATAGGATATCCGCGGCAGGCTGTCTTTTTCCTTTGGCCCAGAATCCATATTTGAGCCATTCCCTAGGGACGCGCCATAGGTCAGCCTTAGGCCTTAGCGAAGAGACGGACGCTGTTGTTTTGATAGTGTCAGAAGAAACGGGGCTTATATCTTTGGCAGTAGGGGGCCGCTTGACGCAGGGGTTGACCCGTGAAGAACTTACCCAAAGCCTTAAACAACAGCTTCTTTTAATGATGCAAAAAGAACCTAAGGCGCAGACATCGGAGAGCAACAGTGAAGCTGCCTAATATTTTTGAAGATCTTAAAAAATGGTTCACGTATTGTCCATTATATAAGGTCATAGCCCTTATCTTGGCGATCGTCGTATATCTCTACGTGAACGGTGAGTTCAAATGAACGCGCGCCTTGGTGTTAATATAGATCACGTTGCCACACTTCGGCAATTGCGTCATTCCTTATTTCCTGATGTACTTTTAGCCGCTCAGATATGCGAAGCCGCGGGAGCGGATTCTATTGTGGCTCACCTTCGTGAAGACAGGCGTCATGTCCAGGATCGTGATGTTTTTGCTTTGCGCAAGATAATTAAGACAAAGTTGAACCTGGAAATGTCTATCGCGCCTGAGATCGTAAGTATCGCCTGCCGCCTACGGCCTGATCAAGCTACGCTTGTGCCAGAAAACAGGAAAGAATTAACGACGGAGGGCGGCCTTGATGTTGTGAAGATGGCCATACGCGTTGAAAAAGCTATTGTTAAACTTAAGGCATCGGGCATTGAAGTAAGCCTTTTTATTGAACCTGATCGCAACGCTATAAAAAAAGCGCGCCAGATAGGGGCTGAAATAGTTGAACTGCATACTGGCAGTTACGCTAATGCCGTGACGAAACATGATAAAAAACGTGAGCTATCAAGGCTTAAGGATGCGGTTGCCTGCGCTCGTGATCTAGGCCTTGTGGTTTGCGCGGGCCATGGGCTGGATTATCGCAATGTTCCATCCGTAGCACGAATTCCGCATATTTATGAATTTAATATAGGGTATGCCATAATTTGCCGATCCTTATTTGTCGGCCTCAAAGAGGCCGTGCAAAAAATGAAAAGGTTGATAGGATAAAATGATAAAAGGTAGCGGTATTGATATAGTTGAGATAAAAAAGCTGGAAAAGGCTGTCCGACGTTGGGGCGATGTTTTTTTGAATAGGGTATTTACGAAGGATGAACTAGCCTACTCACAAAAAAAGCGCTTTCCTATGCAGCATTTAGCAGCGCGTTTCGCGGCTAAAGAGGCTATCTTTAAGGCTTTCGGCACGGATCCTAAACTTAATTTTAAAGATATAGAGATCTCTAACGACAAGTTCGGGCGGCCGTATTGCGTCATAAACAAGAAAAAGCCTCCGATATCTTTGTCTTTATCTCATACGGATAATTATGCTGTTGCCTGCGCAATCATTCAATAGAGAGCCTCACGCCTATAAAGGCGATTTTGGCCATGTTTTTATTTTGGCTGGCTCAGAGTGTTTTATGGGGGCTGCTTGCCTGTGTTCTCAAAGTGCTATGCGTTCGGGCGCCGGTCTCGTGACATTAGGCATACCTAAGAGCCTTCAATTTATAGCTTCTTTGAAATTAACTGAGGTAATGACCCTGCCCCTGCCTGAAACAAAGCAGGCGACTTTGGGCGAAAAGGCTGAAAAGGGAATAAAAGCTTTTTTAAAAAAAGCTGATTGCCTTTTGATGGGGCCTGGCCTTTCGCGGCATCCGGATACACAGCGCCTTATCAGGCGTGTTTTGACGACTTGCGACAAACCATTATGTTTAGACGCGGACGCTCTTATTGCTTTAGCGGGGCACTTGGATATTTTAAAGTCACTGAAAAATAGACCTGTCTTAACTCCTCATACTGGAGAGATGGCGCATCTTTTAGGTATATCGGTAAAAGATGTCCAAAATAACAGAAAAAAAGTTGCAAAAGAATTTGCTCTCCGTTACAATACTATATTGGTTCTAAAAGGGCATCAAACGATCGTAGCTTCTCCAGAGGGTAAGATTTACATAAATAAAACGGGTAATCCTGGCATGGCTACAGCCGGCAGCGGAGATGTTTTAGCGGGAATGCTGGCTGCTTTTTTGGGGCAGGGTATTGCGGCTTATCAAGCGGCATGTTCGGCTGTATACGCGCATGGATTGGCCGGTGACCTGGCCGCGAGAGATATGACAGAAGTCAGCCTTATTGCTTCTGATATCATTGAATATTTACCGAAGGCGTTTAAGAAAATAAAGTCGCCGAAGTAGCTCAGTTGGTAGAGCAGCTGTTTTGTAAACAGCGGGTCGGGGGTTCGATTCCCTTCTTCGGCTTTTTTGAAACAATAGGGAATCGAAGCCGACCCGAGCGGCATTGCTTCGAGCGAGGGCGGCCGGTTCCGAAGGAGCCTCGCCGAATGGCGAGGCGGGTGAGGAAGATTCCCTTCTTCGGCTTTTTTGAAGCAATAGGGAATAGAGAACAGACCGCAATTGAGTTTTTCTATTTTCTATTGCTCAATTGTTCTAATTTTCGCACAGCGAAAATTCGGACGGGTACCCAAGTGGCTAAAGGGGGCAGACTGTAAATCTGCTGCACACAAGCTTCAGAGGTTCAAATCCTCTCCCGTCCACCATTTTGCCGCCTCCGGCGGCAAAAGGTGGATGCCGAAGCCCCTGGCATCGGCGCCACTACATTAGAGCTTAGTGGATGCCGAAGCCCCTGGCATCGGCGCCACTACATTAGAGCTTAGTGGATGCCGCAGAATTAAATGCGGCGCTACAACAAAAATATTAATTCGCGGAGGCATTATGCTAGAGGATATTTTAGTCGTAGATGGTGACGTATCATCCCGTGACACCTTTTATCAGGTTCTT
Organism: Candidatus Phelpsiimicrobium noxiivivens; assembly: GCA_001873995.1. Classification (GTDB taxonomy): domain Bacteria; phylum Omnitrophota; class Gorgyraeia; order Velamenicoccales; family Velamenicoccaceae; genus Phelpsiimicrobium; species Phelpsiimicrobium noxiivivens. The sequence goes on along the minus strand of MNVR01000001.1, from coordinate 1,079 downwards.
ACGTCAATAGGTTACAAAGTAACTTGTGTTCCAAGTGGTAAAGAGGCTCTTATCAGATTGGAGCGCGAGAGGCCTGCCCTTATCATTATTGATTCATCTGTACTTGCGGCCCATATGGATTGTTATGAAACCATGACTAAAATAAAGGAGCATGACCCGGAGATCAACTTTGTGCTGTTATCTAAAATGGATGTAACGCCCGCGTTAAAGGATAAGGCCTTTAGCATGGGGGCGCTAGCCGTCATTAAGAAAGATTTTTCCACGCATTTAATGATGAAAGAGATCCTGGGTATCTTAAAAGAAAGTATGAAGGAGTTTAAAAAAGAGGCTCGCCGCGGAAAGATCTTGATAATTGACGATGAGCAGGATACCAGGAATATGATAAGTAACTTTCTATCCATGAAGGGCTATGATGTCACGACAGCTGCGAGCGGCGAAGACGCGTTGTTGCAGATGAAGACGCACCAGCCCCAGCTTGTGCTTTGCGATATCCGCATGCCAGGAATGGATGGATTGATGGTCATAAAGAAAATAATGGAGATAAATTCGTCCATCAAAGTCGTAATGCTGACAGCCATACAGGACGAAGATGTCGTGGCAGAAGCATTTAAGGAGGGGGCTGCTGATTATCTGGTAAAGCCCTGTAGCCTTATGAAGTTGGACGCTTTGGTGATATCTATCTTGCCGCGGGATAGCGGTAATTAGAGGGTCAGATTTGCGGGAGTAGTTTTAGCGACGGCACGAATGTGCCGGAGCAACCCCGATAGTTACAAGAAAATATTGGAATAAAATTTTCGCAGTGTTTAACTATCGGGGCAGTGGCCATAGAAGGATGATTTTTGCGGGAGTAGTTCAGTGGTAGAACACTAGCCTTCCAAGCTGGTTATGTGGGTTCGATTCCCATCTCCCGCTTTTTTTTGAGATGATGGGAATCGAAGCCGACCAGAGCGGCACTGCTTCAAGCGAGGGCGGCCGGCGACGAAGGAGCCACGCCGAATGGCGGGGCGGGTGAGGAGGATTCCCATCTCCCGCTTTTTTTTGAGATGATGGGAATCGAAGCCGACCAGAGCGGCACTGCT
>MNVR01000025.1 GCA_001873995.1 Candidatus Phelpsiimicrobium noxiivivens | reverse complement strand
AATAAAACATAAATAAATGTCAAGGCCCGGCCTCGCCATTCGGGGCCGAGGCAGGGCATAGGCATAGCGAGTGACTATCTTAAAAACTGCTCAACGGATCGCTTCCCTGTCATTCGTTTTTTTGACCATAAAAAATACAGGCAATGAAATAAGTTCCATAATAATAACAAAAACACAGATATACGCGATAGACACCCCATACAACAGCCCCATAGCCGCGCTGCCGACGAACCACGCAAGGCCGTAAGCCGTATTGAAAACGCCATAGGCAAAACCTCTTTTTTTGATATGAGTCATATCAGCTATGGCAGCGCGCATGATGGTCTCATGTATACCCATAGCGGCTCCCCACAAAACAACGCTTGCTAAAGCAAAATAATAGTTTTGGGAAAATGCTAAAAAAGGAATAGGAAGCGTCAGAAGCGGCAGGAGGATAAGCGACTTCAGGCCAATTTTATCGTAAGCCTTGCCTATAACAAGCGCCGCGATACCGTCCACAGCCATAGCCAGGCAATAAAACAATGGGATCTGCGCTATCGGCACTACACCTTTCGCGCCAAAATGAAAACCAATGAGAGCGAAATTAGCAAAACCCGCGACGCACAAAAAAGTAAATAAAGTATAAAACCAGAATATAGGCGGAAGTTTACCAATATTTTTATCTTCGCCTACTGCAGGAACCTGCTCCTCTTCCAACTTTTGCGGTAACGGCACTTTTTTCACGGCTATCAAAAGCACAGCTATAGTCAAGGCCGCGGGCACCCACAAAGCCGTAAACCCTTGCTTATATCCTCCTTTTAAAATAAAAACCGCTGTAAATACAAGCGGCCCCAACACAGCTCCTATCTGGTCCATTGCCTCATGTACTCCGAATCCCCAGCCCCTCCCTACCTGTTTTGTAGCATAAGAAAGTATAGTATCTCTGGCAGGCGACCTCACAGCCTTGCCTACGCGCTCAAGTATTATAAATACAGCGGCAAGCTGCCAATGCCGCGTTAAGGCTAAAAGCGGGATTGAAAACATAAGGCCATAACCTAAAAAAGTCAGAGGCCAATAAGCGCGGGTCCTGTCAGCAATAAACCCCGAAAGCATGCGCAACGCGTAACCTAAAAATTCGCCGATGCCGGCGATCAAACCGACCATAGCCGCGCTGGCACCCAGGACCCCCAAATACGGCCCGGTAATACTGCGAGCGCCCTCATAGGTTATGTCACCAAACAAACTTACAAAACCCATAAGGATGATAAATTGCATGGCGAGATTGCGATTATCGCGCCTAATCATTAGGATAACCTACGGTCTGAGTCATAACTATCATATGCCCTGGCGTCAAGCCCATTGCCTGGCTTAGAGCTACTTTGTCAACTAAATTTCGCACAACAGTCACGAGTCCCGTAGACGCGCAAAACAAATAAACATTTTCAGATATGAATGCCATATCAGCAGCGGCATAAATATCCTGCTCTGACGCAGGAAAATGATCCATTTTTTTAAGGTCAGCCACATAGATAAGATCTATAGGCGCGTCTTTAACAAATGCCTGCTTACCTGTCAAAGCCCTTATATCGCCTTTTAGAACAGGCAAAAGCATATTCGCTTTCGCGTCATAAACATAGAGGCCTTCTGGCTTAGCAACATAAATATTTATTTCCTGCATATTAGTCGCCGAAGGGGCCGTCCTTCCTCCTGAATCCGGGCGGTTTATCCCAAATGCCGCCCAAAGTAAGTCAGAGAGAACCTGCGAAGGCAGATCTTTGGAACTGAACGCGCGGCCGCTTTTTCTTTCTTTTAATACCTGCATAAGCGGCTTGCCGCCATCAGTCCGCGGCGCTGGTAGCTCAATGCGCCCAAACTTCTCGGCAGACGCCAACATTGGAAAACCAAGCAATGACATACTAATAAGATAAACTACCAATATATTTTTTATTTTCATGATCCTTCCTAAAAGGCCTCAAACTGTCTTTATATCTTTAAAAAAATCAATGAATTGTAAAACGCTGGCCTGACCTTACCCATCCCAAAAAAAGGATTGATAGCATAATTATAGAGATATCACAATTAAGGGAGAGATGATCAGGCAATCGCATCTAATAACAACGTAGCATTGTTATTTGATACCTCAAAAAAACCTTTGCCTAAAGAATTGAAGATCTTCGACTCATCCTCGGAGCCCGAGGTAAACGTTTTAAGAACTATTCTGCCGGGTTTTAGCCTAGCCGCAAGCGGCGCGTGATCAGCCAAAACACCCATAAAACCCAGCTGGGCGGGCACAACTAAAGACTGGGCCTCGCCGTCATAAACGACCTCTTCTTCTGTCAGGATAGTAACGCGAAAATGTTTGGTCATATAAAAATTATTTTTCCTCTAGGGCCTTTGCCTTCTCTATCGCGTCTTCGATCGTGCCAACCATATAAAACGCCTGTTCTGGCAATTCGTCCATTGAGCCGCCAATAATCATTTTAAACCCTTCAATAGTATCTTTCAGTTTAACGTATTTTCCTTTTAATCCCGTAAATGCCTCAGCTACGAACATAGGCTGAGAAAAGAAACGCTGAAGTTTTCTGGCGCGGGACACTATAACCTTGTCTTCATCTGACAATTCATCAATGCCCAAAATAGAGATAATGTCACGCAGGTCTTTATAACGCTGAAGCACATTTTGTACGCCTATGGCCACGTTATAATGTTCATCTCCGACAATACGAGGGTCCAGTATACGCGACGTGGAATCCAGAGGGTCTACGGCCGGATAAATACCTAATTCAGATATCTGGCGCGAAAGCACGACCTTAGCATCCAGATGCGTGAATGTCGTAGCTGGCGCAGGGTCTGTTAAGTCATCCGCCGGTACATAAATAGCCTGGACAGACGTAATAGAACCATTCCTGGTTGACGCTATCCTCTCTTCCAACTGCGCTATCTCAGTAGCCAAACTCGGCTGATACCCTACGGCTGACGGCATACGGCCTAAAAGCGTTGAGACCTCAGAACCGGCCTGCACATACCTGAATATATTATCAATAAAAAGCAAAACGTCCTTGCGCTGTTCATCGCGAAAATGTTCCGCCATGGTCAACGCGGATAAAGCCACGCGAAAACGCGCGCCAGGAGGCTCATTCATCTGGCCAAAGACAAGCGCCGTCTTATTTATAACACCTGATTCCTTTAATTCAAGCCAGAGCTCATTGCCCTCCCTGGTGCGCTCGCCAACACCGCCGAAAACAGAAACACCTCCGTGTTCCGTGGCAATTGTCCTGATAAGCTCCATAACGATGACAGTCTTGCCAACCCCCGCGCCTCCGAAAAGCCCTATCTTGCCTCCTTTGGGATATGGAGCTAAAAGATCAATGACCTTCAGCCCTGTCTCTAACATTTTTGAAATAGACAACTGCTCCACAAAACTTGGTGAATCGCGATGTATGGGGCTCCGCTTCGCGGATTCTTTCACCGGGCCAGCGTTATCGATGGGCTCTCCCAAAACATTAAAAATGCGGCCAAGGGTCTGGTCGCCCACAGGCACGGTGATCGGTGAGTCTAGATCCCTTGCCTTCATACCGCGCACCAAACCGTCTGTCGCGCCCAACGCGATACAACGCACGGTATTATTGCCTATTTGCTGAGCTACTTCAAGCACGAGGTCAATATTCTTATCCGGATACTCAACTTTAACGGCATTCAAAAGCCGCGGAAGTTCGCGTTCCGGAAATCTTACGTCAACACTAGGGCCTATGACCTGTATGATATCTCCTATGGCCATATTCTTATCCTTAACCTTTTAGCGCTTCAACCGTTGAGATCACCTCTAAAACATCTTTAGTGATCGCGGCCTGCCTTACCTTATTCTTAAAAATAACAAGGCCTTCTATCAGGTCTTTCGCGTTATCAGTTGCCGACTTCATTGCTATAGTCCTCTCTGAATGCTCCGCCGTAAAAGCCTCTAAAAGCAAAAGCCTGATCTTTTCAGAGACGTAGGCGGAAAGCAACTCATCCAAAAGCTGCGGATGATCAGGCTCAAATAAATAATAAGCGGGCTCATCCGGGATTTGAGATGAGACATACACGGGAAATAACCTATCTATGGTTGGAATATAACGCATAGACGATTGAAAACGCGTGTATACCATATAAACTTCGTCTACTTCTTTTTTTAAAAAAATGCCTTTCAAAAAAACAGTAAGTTCCCTTAATGGCTCGGGCTGAAGACGGCCGTGCAATCCAAGATAAGCGCGTTCCACAGCAAACCCTTTTCTTTTAAAATAACTAAAACCCTTTCTTCCTACTGCGATAATTTTGACCGTATCTGACGGATATCGGCTGATAAAATCGGCCGCAGCTTTTAAGACGCGGTCATTGTATAAGCCGCAAAGCCCGGAGTCTGAAGTCACGACGCACACAGCGGCCCTGCCTGTATTAACCTCCGCGTTAAGCAGCGGATGAGAAAAATCAGGCCTTTCCGCGAGAAGATTTTCCAAAAGGTTGTCTGTTTTACCGAAGTAACGCCTCATGGCAAAAAGAAGATCCTGGACACGCCTTAACTTTGACACAGAGATCATTTCCATGGCGCGCGTTATCTTCCATGTGTTTTCAACGCTCTTGATCCTTGATTTTATATGCCTTAGAGACTCAGTCATAAACTTACGGGCTCAACAAATATCTTTTTAAAGCTTGATATCGCGTTATTTAGCTCGCGCGTAGTATCTTGCGTCAATTCCAGATCAGTGCTTATTTGCTGTTCAATTTTAGGGTATTGTTTTTCCATATAGGAATAAAATCCGGATTCAAACCTTCGTATTACATCAAGCGGCAGGTCATCAAGAAAACCATTTACTCCGGCGTAGATGATCATCACCTGTTTAGAAACAGGAAGCGGTTCGTAGAGCCCCTGTTTTAATACCTCCCCGATCCTTGAGCCTCGATCAAGCTGAAACTTTGTCAACTTATCAAGCTCTGAGCCGAATTGCGTAAACGCTACAAGTTCTCTGTATTGCGCTAGGTCAAGCCTAAGCTTACCGGCGACCTGGCGCATAGCTTTGGCCTGCGCCTTGCCACCGACGCGCGAAACTGAAAGGCCCACATTTATCGCGGGCCGGACACCTGCGTAAAAAAGGTCACTCTCAAGATATATTTGTCCGTCAGTAATAGAAATAACATTCGTCGGAATATAACTCGTGATATCTCCGGCCTGAGTTTCAATAATAGGCAAAGCGGTCATAGAACCGCCGCCCAATTTATCAATAAGTTTAGCTGACCTTTCCAATAACCTGGAATGAAGATAAAAGATATCACCAGGGTATGCCTCGCGGCCCGGTGGGCGCCTCAAAAGAAGCGAAAGTTGGCGGTATGCCTGAGCGTGTTTAGAAAGGTCATCGTAGATGATCAATACGTCTTTACCGGAATACATGTATTCTTCAGCCATGGCGCAACCCGCGTAAGGCGCCAGATACTGCGAAGAAGCCGAGGCGCGCGAAGACGCGCTCACTATAGTCGTATATTCCATAGCCTCGTATTTTTTCAAAGTCTCGGCAACCGCTATGATGTTAGATATCTTCTGGCCTATCGCCACATAGATACAATAGACACCGCTCTTCTTCTGATTAATTATGGTATCAAGGACAATGGAGGTTTTGCCTGTCTGGCGATCGGATATAATAAGCTCTCGCTGGCCGCGGCCTATAGGGATCATTGAATCAATGGCTTTTATACCTGTCTGGAGCGGCACCTTAACGGGCTGGCGCTCAACAACATTTGGCGCCTTTGACTCAATAGGCCTGAACCTATCAGCCGCTATCGGGCCTTTGCCGTCAATAGGCCTGCCTAACGCGTTGACAACGCGTCCAGCCAGGGCCTCGCCCACAGGCACCTGAATGATCTTACCTGTGCGCTTAACTATGTCACCCTCTTTGATATTCCTATCAGGATTATCAGCCCCGAATATAATGACGCCGACACTGTCCTCTTCCAAATTAAGCACCATGCCTATAACATTGCCCGAGAATTCAACAAGCTCTCCCGCCATCGCGTCATCCAATCCATAGACGCGTGATATGGCATCGCCGACCTGAATGACCGTACCTATAGATTCAGTCCTAAGACGCGACTTGTACTTTTCTAATTCAGCTTTGATAATAGACGTGACCTCTTCAGGCCTCAATTGATCCATGTCATACCACCCTTAAAGCCGACAGCTTCTGTTTAAGTTCTGAAAGCCGATTCTTTACGGAACCGTCAATTATAGAGTTGCCAACGATCAGCTGAACCCCGCCTAAAAGATCCGGGTCAAGCTCAAGATATAAATTAAATTTTTTATTCAATTTCTTTTCCAACTTTTCTTTGACCATTTTAAGCAGGTCAAGATCTAAAGGATACGTCGTCCTCAACAATGCCTCCACTTTGTTTCCAAAAGAATATGCTACCCTGATATATTCGGCGACCTCGGAGATCTTTCTTATTCGCCCATGCTCAAGGAGCAGGCGCAAAAATTGCCTGAACTCATCCGAATAGCCGGCCAAAACCGTTTCTATCGTCTTTAATTTTTCAGCTTCATCCACCGCGGGCGTATTAAGAAAGCCATCAAACTCAGGATTGTCGCGCAACAAACTCCTGAAATTTTTAAGTTCTTCAACGATTTTTTCAATAGGGAGCGTTCCACGCGCGAACTTGACAAAACCTTCCGCGTATCTTTTGACAATTACTCTATCTCTCATCCCGATCCTTAATGTTGAATATTATAGATATCTATTCACTACAACATTAACCCCCGAACCTGCCTAGGTGATGGGGATAATGTTTTCGTTCATTACCTCTTATCTTCCAGCCTATCAACGTCTTTTAAAAAATTTTCAATGAGGCGCCTGTCTTCTTCTGGCGTAAGTTTTGCCTGGATCATAGACCGCGTCGCCTGCATCGTCAGCTCAATTATCCTCTCTTTAAGATCTTCCCGCGACCTTGCCAATTCAAATTTGATCTCTCTTTTAGTATCTTCAATGATCTCTCCGGCATCAAGACGCGCCTTTTCTTTTATTTCCCTGACATCTTTCTCTCCCTGCGCCATGACTTCCGCGAACTTTTCCTGAGCCGCTTGCTGTATAGTCAAGAACAAGGCGTCATATTTAGCCTTTGCCTTCGCCAGGTCAGACTTAGTATCCTCAATAACCTTAAGTTCAGAAGCTATCCTATCTCTTCTGTCATCTAATATCTTCAAGAAATGCTTCCAGACGAATATCCTCAGCAAGGTAAAAACAAGCAAGAAACTTATTATCTGCGCCACTATTTCATTGGCGCTAAGTAATTTTAATAATTCCATATTGACACTCTAGAGTTTACCAGCTAAAACAAAAGCAAATACCAGGACGTAAATGGTCAGGGCTTCTATAAAAGCGCAGCCTGTCGCCATGTTCATCAATATCTTCGTAGATGCTTCCGGCTGACGGCCTGTTGCCTCCATGGCAGAAGCCACTGCCCTGCCTAAACTTATGGCCGAGCCGAATGCCGCCAAGCCCAATCCTATAGGAAGAGCAAACGCTAACGCGACTTTATAATCCATTTTCTACCTCCTTTTATTTTGTAACTCGCACAACTTTGCCGTTTTTCCAAACTGCGAGAGAACGGCCTGATTCTTGATGTGATACGACAACTTCCTTTACCGCTTTTTTGAGCGCCAAAAAAGCTTTTTCGTGCAAAGTAAAATTTTTTTTCATCGACTACTCCTGACCTTTTAAGATCTTATCAAACAAATCTTTATCTAAGATATCCGCGTGTCCGTCTTTTTCTTCCGCGATAAGTTTTGGGACAAGCCCCGAATTATCAAATAACATCCACGAATCTAACAATGATCTATAAAATTGAAAAAAATTATGAATGCTCCTGGCAAAACGCCGCCTCACATCATTCGCGGAAACATTATGTCCACCTTCGGCAACCCTATCTTTAATTCGTGCCAGCGCCAATTCAGTGTTTGGGATCCATAAGAAAAAAAGATGCAGTCGATATCCTCTTTGTTTAATTTTTTTAAGAAAATTAATATACGTTTTACCTGAAAGAGTTGTCTCAAATGCAAAATCCACATCTTTATTTGTTAGATCATGAAGTTGCTCAAGCACAAGCCGGCCTGCCTTCATGGCTGCGATTTGTGGAGAAAATGGCGAAAGACCCGAAGCGATCAAATCGGCATTAACAAAATGCAGGCACTTGGCATAATCCGGCAAAAACTTTTTCGCAAAAGTAGTTTTGCCTGATCCATTCGGCCCCGCAATTATATAAATATTCTTATTTTTCAAGAAATTAGATCATCTACTCTGCTGGATCGCTAACTCTGCCTACAAATAAAATATTCCCTGTTTGGTTCTCCTGAATTAAAAATATAAATGAGTGGTCTGCTTTAAATACATAGGGCTTAAAAACAATGAGCTTGCTACCAATAGAGCTAAACAACCGGATAAGTTTCTCTTCATGCCTTCTCCTCTTCATGCACAAGCACGAACGCCAGGTAAATGGTCGTAAGCAGGCTAAAAACCACTGCCTGCACAATACAGGCTATCATACTTAAGAAAAAATTAAAGCACAATAATGGCACGCCGGTCATACCAAAACCAGCCAGAACAGCCATCAGCATATCATCCCCCCAGATATTGCTGCGTAAACGAAGAGATAAGCTGATAGGTTTGACAAACTCTGAAACCACATGCAAAAAGAACATCATAAGAGGCATAAGCACAGTGAAGGCCATAGCCCCTCGTGGCCTTCCCATAAGATGATCTAGGTATCCAACGAACCCCAATTCCCTTATAGCTGAATACTGAACAAAACAGAAAACACAAATGGCCAAAGCCAGCGTCGTAGACCAGCTTGACGTAGATGATTTCATAAAAGGAATGAGCCCAAAAATATTCATGAAAAGTATATAAATAAAAAGCGTGCCAATAAAAGGCGTGAACTTACGGCCATGCCTGGGGCCTAAGATACCGCAGACAAAATCATCTATCCCCCCAACAAAAAGTTCAAGGACGCATTGCAATCTGCCCGGGATGGTCTTCTTACCGCGGGAAGCGATCACGGCAATAATGGTAAGAATGGCTACGATCAACAAAGAAAAGATGACGTTTTCCCAAGACCGCAGAAATTGCGCGAAATGCGTTCCTTCAAACCGATGTTCCAATAATGTCACCAGGTTCGGTAATTCCGGCTGGGTCAAGCGGGCTTCAGGCATAAGACAACTATCCTCAAAGCTATAAATATAGAAAACAACCCTAATATAAGACTATATACAGGAAAAAACCCCGAGACGATCAGCAATAGGCCTAAACCATACAGAACAGGAAACTTCACAAACAATAAAAAGGCTAACCGCTTCTTATTATTATCTTTGCTTGCCGCGACGCTCATAAGCCGGGTAGTAAGAAAAAAATTAACTACAGACCATAAAGCCCCTGCCATTGTACCCATGCCCCAGGCAGGCCCTTTTAAGAGACCCGCGCCCAAACTTAATAAAAAAGACAGGCAAAAAGTCAGAATAATACCTTTTTTTGTAAACTGATCCATTTAATAGCTTATTTTTGGCTCTTTCGTATTTATAAGCTTTTGTTCATATTATTCATCCGCTCGGCATTCGTAAAAAGTCTCTCGAAAAAGGCAAAAACAACTCGCCCGCCATTAGAACGTTGGCGGGCTCAAACAGTTTTTGCCAAATACTTTTCGAAAAACTTTTCACTCATAACATGCCTCTTTATGCTGCTGAATAATATGATCAAGATCTTATGCATAAAAACTAAATATGTTCTCTAAACCACTCCACTGTCTGAGCCAATCCAACTTTAAGCTCAACCTTAGGCCGCCACTTCAATTTTTCGCGG